>NZ_JBMKHT010000002.1:0-165730 GCF_049238165.1 Enterobacter cloacae complex sp. IR5422
AACTTCGTAATGAATTACGCATGTTCACTCAGAGACTTGGTATTCATTTTTCGTCCGAGGACGTTAAGAATCCATGTCACTTTGAGTGCCCACACAGATTGTCTGATAAATTGTTAAAGAGCAGTGCCGCTTCGTTTTCGCTGCGGCGCGGGGTGTGCATATTACGCTTTCCCGCTTCAGAGTCAAGCATTTATTTTCGCTATTCTCTGCTGACCCGGCGGCGTGTGTGCCGTTGTTCCGTGTCAGTGGAGGCGCATTATAGGGAGTAATTCCGAACCTGCAAGGATAAAGTGAAAATTATTTACTGACTGCTCACTTTCCAGGCAAACCTCACTCCAGACCTCAATTTTCGCCTGGTTTTTAAACAAAAACGAGCCGCAAGCGGCTCGTTTTTGCGTTTTGTGACTTACTGCACTGCCACAATGCGATCGTCGTTGGCTTCCAGACGGATAATTTTACCAGGAACCAGTTCCCCGGAGAGGATCTGCTGCGCCAGCGGGTTTTCGATCTGCTGCTGGATAGCACGTTTCAATGGACGCGCACCGTACACCGGATCGTAACCATTCTTACTCAGCAGTTTCAGCGCATCGTCGGAGATGTGAATTTCGTATCCACGCTCTTCCAGACGTTTGTACAGACGCTGCAGCTGAATCTGCGCAATCGACGCGATGTGTTTCTCACCCAGAGGATGGAATACCACCACTTCATCAATACGGTTGATGAACTCCGGACGGAAGTTATGGCTTACCACACCCAGCACCAGATCCTTCATGTGGCTGTAGTCCAGTTCACCGAAACGTTCCTGAATCAAATCGGAACCCAGGTTCGACGTCATAATGACAACCGTATTACGGAAGTCGACCGTTCTCCCCTGCCCGTCGGTCAGACGCCCATCGTCCAGCACCTGAAGCAGAATGTTGAACACATCCGGATGCGCTTTTTCCACCTCATCCAGCAGGATGACGGAATAAGGACGACGACGCACCGCTTCTGTCAGGTACCCACCTTCTTCATAACCCACATATCCAGGGGGCGCCCCGACCAGACGCGAGACGGAGTGTTTCTCCATAAACTCGGACATGTCGATACGCACCATCGCATCGTCGCTGTCGAACATAAAGTTAGCCAGCGCTTTACACAGCTCGGTTTTACCGACACCCGTCGGCCCCAGGAACAGGAATGAACCAATCGGACGGTTCGGATCGGACAGCCCTGCACGACTACGACGAATAGCATTCGAAACCGCTTCAACCGCTTCGTTCTGGCCAATCACACGATTGTGGAGATCGTTCTCCATGCGCAGCAGTTTTTCACGCTCGCCTTCCAGCATGCGCGCCACCGGAATACCGGTCCAGCGGGCAAGCACTTCCGCAATCTCGGCATCCGTCACTTTATTACGTAACAGACGCATCGTTTTTCCTTCTGACTGCGTCGCAATCTCAAGCTGTTTTTCCAGCTCAGGAATTTTGCCGTACTGCAGCTCTGACATTCGCGCCAGGTCGCCCACGCGTCGCGCCTGCTCAATGGCAATTTTTGCCTGTTCGAGTTCAGCTTTGATGGTCTGCGTACCAGAAAGGGAGGCTTTCTCGGCTTTCCACTCTTCTTCCAGCTCAGAATATTGGCGCTCTTTATCGTCCAGCTCTTCATTGAGCATATCGAGGCGTTTCTTACTGGCTTCATCAGACTCTTTCTTCAGCGCCTGCTGTTCCAGCTTGAGCTGAATGATGCGTCGGTCGAGTCGGTCCAGCTCTTCCGGCTTCGAGTCAATCTGCATACGAATGCTCGACGCCGCTTCATCAATCAGGTCGATGGCTTTATCCGGCAGCTGACGGTCAGCAATATAACGATGCGAAAGCGTCGCCGCCGCAACGATGGCCGGGTCAGTGATCTGCACATGGTGGTGCAGTTCATAGCGCTCTTTCAGACCACGCAGGATCGCGATGGTATCTTCAACGCTTGGCTCGGCAACAAACACTTTCTGGAAACGACGTTCCAGCGCAGCATCTTTCTCAATGTACTGACGGTACTCATCCAGTGTAGTGGCACCGACGCAGTGAAGTTCACCGCGCGCCAGCGCAGGTTTCAGCATGTTCCCGGCATCCATTGCGCCGTCTGCCTTACCGGCACCGACCATGGTGTGCAGCTCGTCGATAAACAGGATAACGTTGCCTTCCTGCTTCGCCAGATCGTTCAGCACGCCTTTCAGACGCTCTTCAAACTCACCGCGGTATTTCGCACCGGCCACCAGCGCGCCCATATCCAGCGCCAGTACGCGGCGGCCTTTCAGACCTTCCGGCACTTCACCGTTCACAATACGCTGCGCCAGCCCTTCAACAATCGCGGTTTTACCGACACCCGGTTCACCTATCAGTACCGGGTTGTTCTTGGTACGACGTTGCAGTACCTGAATCGTACGGCGAATTTCTTCATCACGGCCGATCACCGGGTCAAGTTTGCCCTGTTCAGCACGCTCGGTCAGATCGACCGTAAATTTCTTCAAAGCCTGACGTTGGTCTTCGGCTCCCTGATCGTTCACGCTTTCACCTCCGCGCATGTTCTCAATCGCCTGAGTCACATTGGCGGTGGTCGCACCGGCGGATTTCAGCAGGTCGGTCAAGGTACCGCGTGATTCAAGCGCCGCCAGAACAAACAGCTCTGACGAAATAAAATTGTCCCCACGTTTTTGCGCCAGCTTGTCGCAAAGGTTCAGGACGCGCACCAGATCCTGCGACGGCTGAACGTCGCCGCCGGTCCCTTCGACCTGCGGTAAACGGCTCAGCGCCTGATCGATAGCGGTGCGTAACTGGCCAGCATTAATGCCAGCGGACGTTAATAACGGACGTACCGATCCCCCTTCCTGATTCAGCAAGGCGCTCATTAGATGAAGAGGTTCGATAAATTGGTTGTCGTGCCCCAGTGCGAGGGACTGGGCATCGGCGAGAGCAAGCTGGAATTTATTAGTAAGACGATCCAGACGCATAACTCCTCCCATAACAGGTCAAATTTGCTACTGGAGATTAAATGAGGTCATCCCTCAATTATTCAAGGTTAATGACCTGAATTATGTGAAAAGAAAACGGCACGTGCCGGATCGTCTTGATTCTTTAGGTTATATCAGCCAAATGAAACTTGCCATACGCCCCGTCGTCTTGTCGCGGCGATAAGAGAAAAAATCACCCTTTTCGGTGAATGTACAGCGATCGCCGCCGAAGATCTGCGTTATGCCGACGCTGTTCAGGCGCTGACGAGCAAGCTGATAAATATCGGCCAGATATTTATCTCCAGAAGGCAGGAAGGCGTCCACCGCTTGCGGATCTTTATCCATAAAGGCTTCGCGAACCTCCGGCCCCACTTCAAAAGCGCGAGGACCAATGGCCGGGCCAAGCCAGGCCATAATATTGGCGGGCTCATCCTTAAAGCAGGCAACGGTTTCTTCCAGCACGCCTTCACACAGTCCACGCCAGCCCGCGTGCGCTGCAGCCACCTCGGTGCCTGCACGGTTGCAGAACAGCACTGGCAGACAATCGGCGGTCATTACGGCACAAACGGTTCCCGGCGTATTGCTGTAAGAGGCATCAGCGCGTTTGGAAGCATAGGGTTCTCCCGTCAACTTCAGCACCGCCTTGCCATGAACCTGTTCCAGCCAGACTGGTTTTGAAGGCAGGTTCCCCGCTGCAAACAGACGCCTGCGGTTCTCTTCCACGTGTTCCAGGTTATCGCCACAGTGTGCGCCGAGGTTCAACGACGCCCACGCGCCCTGGCTAACACCGCCAGTGCGGGTTGAACTGCAGGCAGCCACGCCGGCAGGCAATGGCCACTCCGGGACAATCAGTTTGGTCATAACCAGTCCACTTGATCCTTATGTTCTTCGAAATCAGCACGCATGGCGTCAATAAGGTCCACCATATCCTGCGGGATAGGCGCATGCCACTCCATCTGAATACCGGTGATAGGGTGATAAAGACGCAGCATGGTCGCGTGCAGCGCCTGACGATCGAATTTACGCAACACGCTGATGAACTCATCCGACGCGCCTTTAGGCGGACGCGGACGACCACCGTAGACCTGATCCCCCACCAGCGGATGGGTAATGTGGGCCATATGCACGCGGATCTGGTGAGTACGTCCGGTCTCCAGACGCAGACGCAGGCGCGTATGAATACGGAAGTGCTCCATAATGCGGTAATGCGTCACCGCCGGTTTACCCATCGGATGCACCGACATATGGGTACGCTTGGTTGGGTGACGGCTAATGGGCTCTTCCACCGTCCCGCCAGAAGTCATATGCCCAATGGCTACCGCTTCATACTCACGGGTGATTTCGCGCAGCTGCAGCGACTCCACCAGACGTGTCTGAGCAGGAACGGTCTTCGCCACCACCATCAGACCGGTAGTGTCTTTATCCAGACGGTGCACGATGCCCGCGCGCGGGACATCCGCGATCGGCGGATAGTAATGGAGAAGTGCGTTAAGTACCGTACCGTCAGGGTTTCCTGCGCCCGGATGAACTACCAGGTCGCGCGGCTTGTTGATCACCAGAATGTCATCATCTTCATAGACGATGTCCAGTGGGATATCCTGCGGCTCGAAGCGGATTTCCTCTTCGATTTCAGCATTGATGGCGACAGCTTCCCCACCTAACACTTTCTCTTTTGGTTTGTCCCAGATCTTGCCGTTTACCATCACGCGCTGGTCAAGGATCCATTCTTTTATGCGTGAACGCGAATAATCAGGGAACAATTCGGCCAAAGCCTGATCTAAGCGTTGACCGAGCTGATTTTCGGAGACTGTTGCGGTGAGTTCTACTCGTTGTGCCATAAACTGCTTCTTCGTTTAACGTTGGGTTTTACGGCTTTGCCGTTTAATATAGTGTGCTATTGTAGCTGGTCTTAATCGGGAGCAGGAACAGAGTTTCTCCCGGACAAACATTTGAGGAAAGTCAAAACGTCATGACGCGCATGAAATATCTGGTGGCAGCGGCCACGTTGAGCCTGGCTTTGGTGGGCTGCTCCGGTTCAAATGAACAGGTCCCTGACAATCCGCCGAATGAAATCTATGCGACTGCACAACAAAAGTTGCAGGACGGTAACTGGAAACAGGCGATAACGCAACTGGAAGCGTTGGATAATCGCTATCCATTTGGTCCGTATTCGCAGCAGGTACAGTTAGATCTCATCTACGCATACTATAAAAATGCCGATCTGCCGCTGGCTCAGGCAACCATCGATCGTTTCATGCGTCTGAACCCGACTCATCCTAACATCGACTACGTGATGTACATGCGCGGCCTCACCAACATGGCGCTGGATGACAGTGCGCTGCAGGGCTTCTTCGGTGTGGATCGTTCCGACCGTGACCCGCAGCATGCGCGTGACGCCTTCAATGACTTCTCTAAACTGGTGCGCGGCTATCCAAACAGCCAGTACGTGACCGACGCCACCAAGCGTCTGGTGTTCCTGAAAGATCGTCTGGCGAAATATGAATACTCCGTTGCGGACTACTATACCCGCCGTGGCGCATGGGTTGCCGTGGTTAACCGCGTAGAAGGTATGCTGCGTGATTACCCGGATACTCAGGCTACGCGCGACGGCCTGAAGCTGATGGAAAATGCTTACCGTCAGATGCAGATGACCGCTCAGGCTGAAAAAGTGGCGAAAATCATCGCCGCGAACAGCAGCAACACCTGATTTTGCCTCAATGCAAAACGGCAGCCCGAAGGCTGCCGTTTTTTTATTCGTTTCTGAGCGTCGCTGAAGCGCGTTAGCCTCAACACATCCAGTCAACTATGGCCTCAATTTTTGCCTTCTACAAGGTAAATCTCACCTCTTCCTGCCCTGCCTCACAAAAAAGATTCCCTGACAAAAACCGACAAAATAACGTGATCTAAATCACACATTTTGACATTAGGTCGGGTATGCTGGAATCACCAAGACGGAAAGACAAGAGGTAAAATTTATGACAATGAACATTACCAGTAAACAAATGGAAATTACTCCGGCAATTCGCCAGCACGTCGCAGACCGTCTCGCCAAACTGGATAAATGGCAAACACATTTGATTAATCCACATATCATCCTGTCCAAGGAGCCGCAGGGTTTCATCGCTGACGCAACTATCAATACTCCAAACGGCCACCTGGTCGCCAGCGCAAAACATGAGGATATGTACACCGCAATTAACGATTTGATCAACAAGCTGGAACGGCAGCTCAATAAAGTGCAACACAAAGGTGAAGCCCGTCGCGCCACAACGTCGGTGAAAGACGCCAGCTTCGCGGAAGAAGTTGAAGAAGAGTAATCCTTTAAATTGAGTGTACCGCCAACGCGCCTTCGGGCGCGTTTTTTGTTTTTTATTGACAGGGTGAAAACAGTACGGGTACTTTAACGGTATCACTCACAGGATGACTTTATGAAACTTACGCCGTTCTTCTTCGCATTCTTTTTTACCTTCCCCTGAACGGGAGGCGTTTCGTCGTGTGATAAAGAATGCGAAGACGAACAACAAGGCCTCCCACACCGGGGGGCCTTTTTTATTGATAACGATAAGATGAGACAGGCAACACTATGACACCGGAAAACCCGTTACTGGATCTGCGCGTAAAAATCAGCGCGCTGGATGAGAAACTGCTGGCGCTGCTGGCCGAACGCCGCGCCCTTGCCGTTGAAGTGGGTAAAGCCAAGCTGGACTCCCATCGTCCGGTCCGTGATATCGACCGCGAGCGGGATCTGCTGGAACGTCTCATTCAGCTCGGCAAAGCGCATCATCTCGATGCCCATTACATCACTCGGTTGTTCCAGCTCATCATCGAAGACTCCGTTCTGACCCAGCAAGCGCTACTCCAGCAGCATCTCAATAAAACCAATCCGCACTCTGCGCGTATCGCTTTCCTCGGGCCAAAGGGCTCCTATTCTCACCTGGCCGCACGTCAGTATGCCGCTCGCCATTTCGAAGAATTTATTGAAAGCGGCTGCGCGAAGTTTGCCGACATTTTTAACCAGGTCGAGACCGGCCAGGCGGATTACGCCGTGGTGCCGATTGAAAACACCAGCTCCGGCGCCATCAACGACGTCTACGATTTGCTGCAGCACACCAGCCTGTCGCTGGTCGGCGAGCTGACGATCCCTATCGATCACTGCGTGCTGGTCTCCGGTTCAACGGACCTGAACACGATCGAAACGGTCTACAGCCACCCGCAGCCGTTCCAGCAGTGCAGCCAGTTCCTGAACCGCTATCCGAACTGGAAAATTGAGTACACCGAAAGCACCTCGGCGGCGATGGAAAAAGTCGCCCAGGCGAACTCCCCCACCGTTGCGGCGCTGGGCAGCGAAGCGGGCGGCGCGCTGTATGGTTTACAGGTGCTGGAACGCAACCTGGCGAACCAGACGCAAAATATTACCCGCTTCGTGGTGCTGGCCCGCAAGGCAATCAATGTGTCTGACCAGGTACCGGCCAAGACCACGCTGCTGATGGCCACCGGCCAACAGGCCGGTGCGCTGGTTGAAGCTCTGCTGGTACTGCGTAATCACAACCTGATCATGACCCGGCTGGAATCGCGCCCAATCCACGGTAACCCGTGGGAAGAGATGTTCTACCTTGATATCCAGGCCAACCTGGAGTCTGCTTCCATGCAGAAAGCCCTGCGCGAGCTGGGCGAGATCACGCGTTCCATGAAGGTGCTGGGCTGTTACCCGAGCGAAAACGTCGTCCCGGTCGATCCAATCTAACGTTCGATAAAACGGCTTTTCTTCATCCCTGCCACGCTCATCGGCAGGGTGAAGATGGCGCCGGAGAGCGGATATTTCGCCACTTCCTCCGCATCCATATTTTCCCGCGTGGTGGTAATAAAAAGCGTTTTCATATCATCGCCGCCAAAGCAGACCATCGTCGGGCAACGCACCGGCATGCGATACTCTTCCAGCTGCTCCCCTTGCGGTGAAAAACGCGCGATGCGCCAGCCGTCAAACAGCGCGCTCCAGTAACAGCCTTCCACATCCATCGCCGCGCCGTCCGGTATCCCCTCGCCCTCTTTAAACTGACGAAACACCTCTCGCTTACCCGGTTCGCCCTGCTCATCAAGCGGGGTACGGTAGATCACACCGTTTGGCGTATCTGAGGTAAACATCCATTGCTTATCCGGGCTAAACGCTAAGCCGTTGTGCCCGTGGATATCGCACTGGATCACCTTCGGCGTCAGGTCGTTGTCGATGCGCATCAGCAGGGCGCCGTTGTAATCTCCCGGCCCCCAGAACGTGCCCGCATAGAAGCGACCCAGGTGATCGGTGCCTCCATCGTTAAAACGCGCCAGCTGCGGGTTAGAGGGGTTATCACACACCTTGCGGCGCAGCAGGCCGTGTTTATCGGTCAGCCAGATACCCGTTCGCATCGCAACGATAAAACCACCCTGCTCACGCAGCGCGAAACACCCCACGTCCTCGTGGAAAGAGAGTACGGTGTGTTCCGCCGTCGGCAGATGGTAGCGGTGGATCTCGCCTTCCAGAATATCGGCCCAGTAGAGCGCCTGCTCTTCGGCGCTCCACGTCGGGCATTCAGGCAAATGCCCGGTGTAATTCAACAGCAGCTGCGGTTCAGCCATGACAGTTCCCCAAAATGAAAAAAGCCAGCATTGCTGGCTTTCAGTATATACATCATCGCATTACTGGCGACTGTCATTTGCCTGGCGCAACAACGTCCGGCTCTCATTCTGGAAACGCTGCGCATAATCGCCAAACCAGTGCTCGACCTTGCGGAAGCTGTCGATAAACGCCTGCTTGTCTCCGTGCTCAAGCAGCGTAATGGCTTCTCCAAAGCGCTGATAGTAGCGCTTGATCAGTGCCAGGTTGTTTTCGGAGGACATAATAATGTCCGCGTACAGCTGCGGATCCTGCGCGAACAGACGCCCAACCATCGCCAGCTCCAGACGATAGATAGGTGAAGAGAGCGCCAGCAGCTGTTCAAGCTGCACGTTCTCTTCCGCCAGATGCAGGCCGTAGGCAAACGTGGCAAAGTGGCGCAGCGCCTGAATGAACGCCATGTTCTGGTCGTGCTCAACCGCGCTGATGCGGTGCAGTCGCGCGCCCCATACCTGAATCTGTTCCAGGAACCACTGATAGGCTTCCGGCTGACGACCGTCGCAGTAAACCACCACCTGCTTAGCCAGGCTGCCGCTGTCCGGACCAAACATCGGGTGCAGGCCCAGCACCGGCCCGGTATGCGCAGCCAGCATTGCCTGCAGCGGACCATTTTTGACGGAGGCCAGATCCACCAGGATACAGTCTTTCGGTAAAGGAGGAAGCTTCCCGACGATCTGCTCCGTCACGTGGATCGGCACGCTGACGATAACCATCCCGGCATCTTTCATGAGTTCCGGCGCCTGCGCCCAGTCCTCTTTTTCCAGAATGCGCACCTGATAGCCAGAAAGCGTCAGCATTTTTTCAAACAGACGCCCCATCTGTCCTGCCCCGCCGACAATCACCACCGGACGCAGGGTCGGGCAAAGGGTTTTGAAGCCCTTGTCGTTTTCGCTGGAATAGGATTCCCGCATCACGCGACGCAGAACATCCTCAATCAAATCCGGCGAAACGCCCAGCGCCTGCGCCTCTTTGCGACGGGAGGCCAGCATTGAGGCTTCGCGCTCCGGGACGTAAATCGGCAGGCCGTATTTGCTTTTCACCTCACCGACTTCGGCAACCAGCGCCATGCGGCGCGCCAGCAGATCCAGCAGCGCCTTATCCACTTCATCAATTTGATCGCGCAGTGCGGTCAATTCAGCAACCATAACTACCCTCTTAAGCCAGACGCGTCGCCAGCTGGCCGCTTAAATCTTTATGGATCTCACGCAGCAGTGCATCGGTGGTTTCCCAGCTGATGCAGGCATCCGTCACGGAGACACCGTGCTTCATGGCACTGCGCGGTTGTTCAGATGATTGATTGCCTTCATGAATATTGCTCTCAATCATTAGACCGATAATCGAACGGTTGCCATCTTTGATCTGGGCGACCACGGATTCCGCAACCGCAGGCTGACGACGGTAATCTTTATTCGAATTACCATGACTGCAATCTACCATCAGTGCCGGGCGCAGTCCCGCCTGCTCCATCTCTTTTTCACACTGCGCCACGTCCGCCGGACTGTAGTTCGGGGCTTTCCCGCCGCGCAGGATCACGTGCCCGTCCGGGTTACCCTGCGTTTGCAGGAGGCAGACCTGGCCCGCCTGGTTGATACCGACGAAACGGTGCGGCATGGCGGCCGCGCGCATGGCGTTGATCGCCGTCGCCAGGCTGCCATCGGTACCGTTTTTAAAACCAACCGGCATCGACAGGCCAGACGCCATCTCGCGGTGGGTTTGTGATTCCGTGGTACGCGCGCCAATCGCGGACCAGCTGAACAGATCGCCAAGGTATTGCGGGCTGTTCGGATCCAGCGCTTCGGTTGCCAGCGGCAGGCCCATGCTGACCAGCTCCACCAGCAGGCGACGCGCAATTTTCAGGCCTGCTTCCACATCAAACGAGCCATCCATGTGCGGATCGTTAATCAACCCTTTCCAGCCAACGGTAGTACGTGGCTTCTCAAAATAGACGCGCATCACGAGGTAGAGGCTATCGCTGACCTCCTCCGCTAATGCTTTAAATCGACGAGCGTACTCAATGGCGGTTTCAGGATCGTGAATAGAGCAAGGACCACACACCACCAGCAGGCGCGGATCGCGGCCGGCGATGATGTCAGAAATGGTCTGGCGCGAGTGCTCAATCTGAGCCTCCTGCGCGACGCTCAGCGGAAATTCTGCTTTCAGCTGATCCGGAGTAATTAAAACCTGTTCGTCAGTGATATGTACGTTGTTCAGCGCGTCTTTTTGCATGATGGCGATCCTGTAAAGCTCGTTTGCGATAGTTGTTTTCCTCAATGAGGTGAAACCACGATACCATAAAAAGTAAACATTTCAATCCAAAATACGTACACATTTCTTTACAGTTGCCAGTTTATTGCAAAAATCAGCCGTCAAAAACGTAAAGTTTAAATTACAGACATACTTTCTTAAGCCAGGCTATGCTGAAGTAAAAAGGAGAATGGCTATGCGTTCAATTGCTCTCACGCTGTTGTCGCTGTTTTTAACGGGCTGCCAGATCAATCCTTATACCTTCCAGCCCGACTGGACCAGTCCATCCTGGTTTGATGCAGGTAAAGAAGACGCCATGAATGGCCTGCCGGTTAAAGATAACCAGATCCTGGCCGATAGTTTTAACGACACCCACGTTGATCGTAGTGAATATCTTCGCGGCTATGCCGATGGTCAGAAGAGAGTCTGCGAAGAAGGGTTTATTCACGCCTGGGGATTAGCGGGCAAATCTTTCCCTGCCAGTTGCGATACTGTCGAAAACGCGACAAAACTGCGTGCGTCATGGCAAAAAGGGATGGATGAAAGTATGCGCTCCAGCAGACTCAATTAAGTCTGTTTTTAATCACCGGAAAATAAACAACAGTAGGATTTAGCTTAGGTTGACCTGAGGCTATTTCTGACATAATGACGGCTCTGACAAACAATGGTATTCTGCCCGCAACTCTTAAGGACATCTATTTCCAGAGCGATGTGGCGGATTCTGGTGAGAAATTTATTCTTGATCTCTTTTTTCCGACTCACTCTGGTGTTAATGCTGTTCATTATGGTGGGCCCAGCGACGGCAGGCATGCTCACGGAAACGGATAAATCGGTACGCTCGATAGTCTCAGGCATTGTGAGCTATACGCGATGGCCGTCACTATCCGGGCAACCTAAACTCTGCATCTATGCCACTTCTCACTATACGCACGCGCTTAGCGGCGACGAAGGGCACAACGAGTTACCCTATACTCCCGCTATTGTACATAACGATCGGGAAGCCCTGGCCGCGACGTGCGATGCGATTTATTTCGGGTCTGAATCACCGGCAAAACAACTTGAATTAATAAGCCAATATCAGGGCAGAGCATTGCTATTAATCTCAGAGCAAAATCCGGAATGTGTAATTGGCAGTGCCTTTTGCCTGATGATCGATCGCGGCCAGGTCCGGTTCTCCGTCAACCTGGATGCATTGACGCGCAGTGGCGTAAGAGTCAATCCGGATGTATTAATGCTGGCACGGAATAAGCAGCATGGATAAAGATTTCACTTCAACGCCACGTCCGACGTTTAAAAGAACGTTGAGGCGAAACAGCATGATAAGCGTCATTATCACGATGACGTTAATATGGCTGTTGCTCTGTTTTGCTTCCGTTGTGACGTTAAAACAATACGCGCAAAAGAATCTCGAATTAACCGGCGCCACAATGAGCCACAGCCTGGAAGCCTCGCTGGTTTTCAACGACTCGCTGGCGGCCAACGAAACGCTTGCAGCCCTGGGCAAACAGGGGCAGTTTGCCGCGGCGGAGGTGATTAATGCGCATGAAAAGCGGTTCGCCTACTGGTCCTGGAACCCGGAAGATAACAACGACACGCTGGGCGCGCTGGTCAGCCGCTGGCTTTTCCCCGTACCGGTTGCGCAGCCCATCATGCATAACGGCTTAACGATCGGCGAAATTCGCCTTACCGCGCGTGACAGTTTGATCAGCCATTTCATCTGGACGTCGTTTGCCGTACTGACCGGCTGCATTCTCTTTGCCGCCGTCGTCGCGCTCGTCATTACCCAGTCTTTGCATCGTGGAATGGTCACGGCGCTGCAGAACATTACCGACGTCGTGCATGACGTGCGCACGAACCGAAATTTCTCCCGCCGGGTGAAAGACGGCCGTATCGAAGAATTTCACCAGTTTGGCGAAGACTTCAATAGTCTTCTGGATGAAATGGAAGAGTGGCAGCTGAAGCTTCAGGCGAAAAATGCCCAGCTGTTGCGGACCGCCATGCACGACCCGCTTACCGGTCTTGCCAACCGCGCGGCGTTTCGTAACAGCATTGCGGCATTAATGAATGACCCTTCAGCCAGAACAAACTCGGCCCTGCTCTTCCTCGACGGTGATAATTTTAAGTTTATTAACGACACCTGGGGACACGCGGCAGGAGACTGCGTGCTGATCGAAGTCGCCAGCAGAATGATGGAGTTTGGCGACAAACGTCATCAGTCCTACCGCCTTGGCGGTGACGAATTTGCCATGGTGCTGTACGGCGTGCACTCTGAGCTTGAGGTTCAACATATTTGTGCTGCGCTTTCGCAGCAGTTTATCCGTCCGTTTGATCTTCATAACGGACAAAAAGCATCGATGTCACTCAGCATTGGCTTTGCTCTGGCGTGGGAAAATACTTCCGTGGAAGCATTACTGGAGAGGGCTGACCGCAACATGTACCAGGTTAAAAACCAGCGTACGAAAACAATAAGTTAGAAAGGATACACTATGTTAAAACGTTACTTCGCGCCCTTAGTCCTGGCCTCACTGGTTCTGGCAGGCTGCCAGTCGCCGCCGGAAGGCAAATTCACTCCTGAGCAAATTGCGGCGATGAAGTCTTACGGTTTTAACGAACTGAACGGTGACTGGTCGCTTGGGATGTCGGACACCATCCTGTTTGATAAAAATGACGCCAGGCTGCGATCGGAGAGTGAAACGCAGATCCAGTCCATGGCCTCTCGCCTGGCGGAAACCGGCCTGACCCACGCGCGAATGGACGGTCACACGGATAACTACGGGGAAGAGAGCTACAACGAAGCGCTCTCGTTAAAACGCGCCAACGCCGTGGCCGATGCCTGGGCGAAGGGGGCAAATATCCCGCGCAGCAATCTCACCACGCGGGGATTAGGTCAAAAATATCCGGTTGCGAGCAACAGTACCTCACAAGGGCGCGCTGAAAACCGCCGCGTCGCAGTGGTGATCAGCACGCCATAAGGCTATTTAGCGGAGGATTCGGCGAGCGTCACCCTGGTTGCCGCTCGCCAGCGCAGCCAGTCCACCAGAACAAACAGCGCCAGACTCACGCCCATGACCGGCAATCCCAGTCCCAACAGTACGCTGATTAACACCGTAACGCCTCTTCCCCACACTGACAAGGCAAGCCAGCTCTGGCAAAGCGTCTGTACCGGACTCACAGCCGATTGCGCCGGACGACGCATCCACCACATCCGGTATCCCCAGATAATGAGCACGCAAAGGGCGAGGCCGAACGCAACCAGCAGCAGCTGATTTGCGAGGCCGAATAAGATCCCCATATGGAAATCCACGCCCCAGCGGGTCAGTTTTGCCATTAGCGGAAAATCCTCGAATCGGGTCCTGTCCAGTACCTGCATCGTATGAGGATCAACCGCCACGGCGTCCACCTGAGTTGGCCAGCTGCGATCGATTTCCGTCACGGTCCAGGCGCGATCCCTCGTTTTCGCCGGGCGGATCTCCAGCTTGCCGGCATCGATACCCGCGTTACGCGCCGCGCTTAACACGCCGTCAAACTGCGTCAAATCCATCGCCATTTCCGGCATCACCATTCCACCGTGATGACCGCGGTGTTCGGCATGTTCATCCACGACCTCATGTTGGCCGGATAGCGTCGTGTTCACCTGCGGGGTGAGCCAGTTCATCTCTGCCCGCAGCTTATCCACGTTCCCGCCAGCCCACTGGGACCAGGTCAGGCCGGTTGCGGAGAACAGCAGCATTCCACCCAACAGGCTCCAGCCCAGCGTCACGTGCACCCGACGCCGGTTCTGGAAGCGATTGTTGATCCGCCGTTTGGGCCGGGTATAACACCACAGGGCAATACCGCCCAGCGCGGCGACCCACATCCACGAGGCCGCAAGCTCGCTGTAAAGGCGCCCAATGTCGCCCAGCATCAGGGACGTATGCAGGTAATCAATGGTCTGACGCAGGGGTAAAATCCCGCTGGTGCCGTATACCGTCAGATCTCCCAGCACCGTCAGGCTTACCGGATCGATAAAGATAGCCCGGTTCTCCGATGGCCCAAGTTTCGGGTCAGCGAACATCACGCGGGTGGTTTCGCCCTCAACCAGCCCCGGACGAACGCCGTGCAAACGTAAATCTGATCCAACGGTTTTTTCCGCCACGGCGATTTGTTCCGCCAGAGGCAGTGGCTCGCCTATAGAATCCGTGTGGAGCGCGTGCCGGTAGAGTGCGTTTTCCAGCTGTGGGGTCGCCACATACAGCGTCCCGGTTAGCGCGGCGAAGAAGATAAACGGGCCGACAAATAGCCCAACGTAGAAATGAAGGCGACGCAGCAGGTTTCCCCATGCCGCGCGCGAGGTGCAGGTAGTCATACTTTTCCTTTTTAAGGCAAAAAGTTATCGATATTTTTTTATTGGGAAAAAGCAGACTGCCGCGGCGGCGCGCGGGTATCAGGGTAAAGCCAGGGGAAGAAGTGCCAGTGCTTGACCGCCTGACGCGGCGGCTTAACGCGAAGCCTCTGTAGCACCACGCTGAGCAGGACGATGAGCGCCAGCATCACGCCAGGGACATGCGCTAACAGCACGCAGTAGCCGCACGCTTCCGCATGGTCGACGGGCATCGTGTGCGGCATATCGCCGTGATGCTCGTCCATCAACATCATGCTCATGTCATGATGCATGCCCGGCATGGCGCTCATGGGATCTTTCTGCAATGAGACGGAGATAAGGGGTGCTACCACGATCAGCAGGATCGCGAACAGCGCGGTCAATGCCGCTGCGCGTTTCCGGTCAGGCTGATGCAGTACGTTATCCACTTCCCCTCCATACAAGAGGCAAGCATTGTAAATGATTTATGACAAAAGGGTTAACGCGAGAGGTGCGATGGGATAAAAAAAGGGCCAGCCTTTCGGCCAGCCCTTTCTAACAGGATGTCGCTTAAGCGAATCTTAGTTCAGACGCTCTTTAATACGAGCAGACTTACCAGTACGCTCACGCAGGTAGTACAGTTTAGCTTTACGTACAGCACCACGACGTTTAACAGCAATGCTGTCAACTACCGGAGAGTGAGTCTGGAAGACACGCTCAACGCCTTCGCCGTTGGAAATTTTACGAACAGTGAATGCAGAGTGCAGACCGCGGTTACGAATAGCGATAACCACGCCCTCGAATGCCTGCAGACGTTTTTTGGAACCTTCAACAACCCATACTTTCACTTCCACGGTGTCACCTGGACGGAAGGAAGGTACGTCCTGCTTCATCTGCTCTTGTTCAAGTTGCTTAATAATGTTGCTCATAATTTAATCTCTTATCCTGGGTAAACTGATATTCGGGAGCGTATTACGCATTCCCATCATGTTCATGCTGCTGTTGCGCGTGTTCAGTTTTGAACTCGGCCAGCAACTTTGCTTGCTCTTCAGTCAGAGCCAGGTTTTCCAGAAGTTCAGGTCTTCTAAGCCAGGTTCGGCCCAGCGACTGCTTCAAACGCCAGCGACGTATCTCGGCATGGTTTCCTGACAGTAACACTGCCGGGACTTCCATCCCTTCTAACACTTCAGGACGGGTATAGTGTGGACAGTCCAGCAACCCATCGGCAAAGGAATCTTCCGTTGCCGAAGCTTCATGGCCCAGAACTCCCGGAATGAACCGGGCGACGGAGTCAATCAGCGTCATTGCCGGTAACTCACCACCGCTGAGAACGTAATCGCCGATAGACCATTCTTCGTCAATCTCGGTTTGAATTACGCGCTCATCTATCCCTTCGTAGCGACCACAGACCAGAATCAGTTTTTGATTCGTCGCCAGTTCGCTGACGCCCGCTTGATCAAGCTTGCGTCCCTGAGGTGACAGATAAATCACCTTTGCGCCTTCACCTGCCGCGGCTTTTGCTGTGTGAATGGCGTCCCGTAAGGGTTGCACCATCATTAGCATCCCCGGTCCGCCGCCGTAAGGACGATCGTCCACGGTACGGTGCCGGTCATGAGTAAAGTCACGCGGACTCCAGCTCTGGATGCTCAGCAGGCCATTCTTTACTGCCCGGCCAGTTACCCCGTAATCGGTAATCGCGCGGAACATTTCAGGAAACAGGCTAATTATGCCAATCCACATAGCGCCGTCTTTTACCGTTTATCCGGAGAATTTAAAAACCAGGATCCCAATCTACTTCAATGGTTTGAGTAGTGAGATCGACTTTCTTGATAACCTGTCCATCGAGGAACGGGACCAACCGCTCCTTGATGCCAAATGCATCTTTCAGGTTTGCCTTAATGACGAGAACGTCATTTGACCCGGTTTCCATCATATCGATGACTTTCCCCAGGCTGTAGCCTTCAGTAGTGACTACCTGGCAACCCATAAGGTCTTTCCAGTAGTAGTCGCCCTCTTCCAGCTGTGGCAACTGCGACGAATCCACGACAATTTCACAATTAGTCAGCGCATTCGCGGCATCACGATCGTCAACGCCTTTCAGCTTGATGATGATGTCCTGATTGTGGTGACGCCAGCTTTCCAGCTCGACCTCTTCCCACTTACCGCCTTTCTGGATAAACCAGGGCTGGTAATTAAAAATGCTATCAGCGTCTTCAGTGGAGGAAAACACTCTGAGCCAACCACGGATACCGTAGCAAGAACCCATTTTTCCCAATACGATCGGTTCAACAGGTGCTTTATTGCTCATCATGACCACCGTGACAGATTAAGCTGCTTTGTTTGCTGCTTTGATCAGCGTAGCAACGCGATCGGAAACAGTAGCGCCCTGGCCAACCCAGTGAGCGATACGATCCAGATCCAGACGAGTTTCTTCTTCTGCGCCAGCGGCCAGTGGGTTGAAGAAACCAACGCGCTCGATGAAGCGACCGTTGCGTGCATTACGGCTGTCAGTCACAACAACCTGGTAGAACGGACGCTTTTTAGCGCCGTGACGTGCTAAACGAATAGTTACCATAACATCCTCTTGTGTGAATAAAACAACCGGGCCCCATCGAGGAACGGAGCCCGGGTGTCATATTAAAAGCCCGAAAATTTTACTCATTTTCGGGCAAAAAGCAATCTCAAAAGCGATTAACGCCCTGGAAAACCGGGAGGCATCATCCCTTTCATGCCGCGCATCATCTTCGCCATGCCGCCTTTCTTCATTTTCTTCATCATGCGCTGCATGTCGTCGAACTGTTTCAGAAGGCGGTTAACGTCCTGCACCTGCATGCCGCAACCGGCTGCGATACGGCGTTTACGGGAACCTTTGATGATGTCCGGGTTAGCGCGTTCTTTAAGGGTCATCGAGTTGATGATCGCCTCCATACGCACCAGCACCTTGTCATCCATCTGCGCTTTCACGTTGTCTGGGATCTGGCCCATGCCCGGCAGTTTGCCCATCAGGCTGGCCATGCCGCCCATGTTTTTCATCTGACGCAGCTGCTCAAGGAAGTCAGTCAGATCGAAACCGTCCCCTTTTTTCAGCTTGCTGGCCAGCTTCTCGGCCTGCGCGCGGTCAACCTTGCTCTCGATATCTTCGATCAGCGACAGCACGTCGCCCATGCCGAGAATACGGGAGGCAATACGATCCGGGTGGAACGGCTCCAGCGCTTCGGTTTTCTCACCCACGCCGAGGAATTTGATCGGCTTACCGGTGATGTGACGAATGGAGAGGGCCGCACCGCCGCGGGCGTCACCGTCCACTTTGGTCAGCACCACGCCGGTTAACGGCAGCGCTTCGTTAAACGCTTTCGCGGTATTCGCCGCATCCTGACCGGTCATGGCGTCGACGACAAACAGGGTCTCTACCGGGTTGATAGAGGCATGCACCTGCTTGATCTCGTCCATCATCGCTTCGTCAACGTGCAGACGACCGGCGGTATCCACCAGCAGCACGTCGTAGAATTTCAGCTTCGCCTCTTTCAGCGCGGCGTTAACGATGTCGACAGGCTTCTGCGCCACGTCGGACGGGAAGAAATCCACGCCGACCTGCTCTGCCAGGGTCTCCAGCTGCTTGATCGCCGCCGGGCGATAGACGTCCGCAGAGACCACCAGCACTTTCTTCTTGTGCTTTTCGCGCAGGAACTTACCCAGCTTACCGACGCTGGTGGTTTTACCCGCACCCTGCAGACCCGCCATCAACACGACGGCCGGAGGCTGAGCCGCCAGGTTCAGAACCTGGTTCTCTTCGCCCATCGCCGAAACCAGTTCGTTACGAACGATTTTGACGAACTCCTGACCCGGGGTCAGGCTCTTGTTAACTTCATGACCAACCGCCTTCTCTTTCACGCGGTTGATAAAATCACGAACAACCGGCAACGCGACGTCTGCTTCCAGCAGCGCCATGCGCACTTCGCGCAGCGTTTCCTTGATGTTGTCTTCAGTAAGGCGTCCGCGGCCGCTGATGTTGCGCAGCGTGCGCGACAAACGATCGGTTAAATTATCAAACATTGTCTCTCGCCTGAGTAGAAACGTTGGGCCGCCATGAGCGACACATACACAGAATTTTGCCGGAGTATAACATGAAGGCGCCTTTGTTGTTATGCAACGGTTGGAGCAGGCGTCACGTAACGTTATACTGCTTCTCTTTCTTATTAAGACAACTGTCGATGCCTATATGCCTGTTTTCGCACTGATCGCCCTTGTTGCCTACTCTGTCAGCCTCGCGCTGATTATTCCCGGACTGCTGCAAAAAAACAGCGGCTGGCGGCGCATGGCTATTCTTTCGGCGGTGATCGCACTGATTAGCCACGCCTTTGCGCTGGAATCACGCATTATCCCCGGCGACGGCAGCGTGCAAAACCTGAGCGTCCTCAACGTCGGCTCGCTGGTCAGCCTGATGATCTGTACGGTAATGACCATCGTCGCGTCTAAAAATCGCGGCTGGCTGCTGCTGCCGATTGTCTATACCTTCGCGCTGATCAATCTGGCCCTCGCCACCTTTATGCCTAATGAGTTCATTACGCATCTGGAGGCGACGCCGGGGATGCTGGTGCATATCGGCCTGTCGCTCTTTGCCTACGCGACGCTGATCATCGCCGCGCTTTATGCCATGCAGCTCGCCTGGATTGACTACCAGCTGAAAAACAAAAAACTGGCGTTTAACCATGAAATGCCGCCGCTGATGGTGATTGAGCGTAAGATGTTTCACATCACCCAGGTGGGCGTGGTGCTGCTGACGCTCACGCTCTGCACCGGGCTGTTTTACATGAAGAACCTGTTCAGCGTGGAGAATATCGATAAAGCGGTGCTCTCCATCATCGCGTGGTTTGTCTATATTGTCCTGTTATGGGGCCATTATCATGAAGGCTGGCGCGGTCGTCGCGTGGTCTGGTTCAACGTCGCGGGTGCGGGCATTCTCACCCTTGCCTATTTTGGCAGCCGCTTCATACAGCAATTTGCTGGCTAAGAAACAAAGGAGTTCCCCCTGGAACACATCTCAACCACCACGCTGATCGTTATCCTGATCGTCATGGTGGTCATCTCCGCCTATTTCTCCGGCTCGGAAACCGGCATGATGACCCTGAACCGCTACCGGTTACGTCATCGTGCTAAACAGGGTAACCGCGCCGCCCGTCGCGTTGAAAAACTGCTCCGCAAGCCGGATCGCCTGATTAGCCTGGTGCTCATCGGCAACAACCTCGTCAACATTCTGGCCTCTGCGCTCGGCACCATCGTCGGGATGCGCCTGTACGGCAACGCCGGGGTCGCAATTGCCACCGGCGTGCTGACGTTCGTGGTGCTGGTGTTTGCCGAAGTGCTGCCAAAAACCATCGCCGCGCTTTACCCTGAAAAGGTCGCCTATCCGAGCAGCTTCCTGCTGGCACCGCTGCAGATCCTGATGATGCCGCTGGTCTGGCTGCTGAACATGGTGACGCGCGTCCTGATGCGGATGGTGGGAATCAAAGCCGACGTCACCATCAGCAGCGCGCTCAGCAAAGAGGAGCTGCGCACCATCGTGAACGAATCCCGCTCGCAGATCTCCCGACGTAATCAGGACATGCTCCTGTCGGTGCTCGATCTGGAAAAGGTGAGCGTGAACGACATCATGGTGCCGCGTAACGAAATCGTCGGTATCGACATCAACGACGACTGGAAAGCCATCGTCCGCCAGCTGACGCACTCCCCGCACGGGCGCATCGTGCTCTATCGCGACTCGCTGGATGACGCCATCAGCATGCTGCGCGTGCGCGAAGCCTATCGTCTGATGACCGAGAAAAAAGAGTTCACCAAAGAGGTGATGCTGCGCGCCGCCGACGAAATTTATTACGTGCCAGAAGGAACACCGCTCAGCACGCAGCTGGTGAAATTCCAGCGCAACAAGAAGAAGGTCGGCCTGGTGGTCAACGAGTACGGCGATATCCAGGGCCTGGTAACGGTCGAAGATATTCTGGAAGAGATTGTCGGGGACTTTACCACCTCAATGTCGCCTTCCCTCGCGGAAGAGGTCACCCCGCAAAACGACGGCTCAGTGCTGATTGACGGAAGCGCGAACATTCGTGAACTCAACAAAGCCTTTAACTGGCATTTGCCGGAAGATGAGGCTCGCACCATTAACGGGATGATTCTGGAAGCGCTGGAAGAGATCCCGGCGGCGGGCACGCGGGTGCGCATTGAGCAGTACGATATTGATATCCTGGACGTGCAGGACAATATGATCAAGCAGGTGAAAGTCCTGCCCGTTAAACCCCTGCGCGAAAGTATCGCGGAGTAAGGTTGCAGGCCGGGTAAGGCGAACGTCGCTACCCGGCACTACGGATAGCGAATTACGCTTTCGCTTTCGCCACGGTCACCATCGCAGCGCGGATGGTACGGCCGTTCAGGGTGTAACCTTTCTGCATCACGCCCAGCACTTTACCAGCTTCAATCTCTTCAGATTCAACCATCGCAATCGCCTGGTGAACGTTTGGATCCAGCGGAACGTCGGTATCGGCAATCACTTCCACACCAAACTTACGCACCACGTCGAGCATGGATTTCAGCGTCAGTTCGATACCTTCGATCATCGCCGCGTTGTCCGGATTCGCTTTGTCAGCCACTTCCAGCGCACGATCGAGGCTATCGATCACCGGCAGCAGTTCGTTGACGAATTTCTCCAGCGCAAATTTATGCGCCTTCTCAACGTCCTGCTCGGTACGACGACGCAGGTTTTCCATTTCCGCCTTGATGCGCAGAACACTGTCGCGTTCGCGATTCTGTGCTTCTACCAGCTGGGCTTCCAGATTCGCAATTTTTTCATCGCGCGGGTCCACCTGCTCAGCAGATGCGTCTGGCTCTACAGCCTCAACTTCATCGTGCTGTTCCGTGATAATTTCTTCAGGGGCTTGCCCCTCAGGCGTTTTCTGTTCTTTACTACTCATGAATTTCTCCGCGTTTTTCTGCATTCATCTCGCTAACTTCGCTTATTATGGGGATCAGTTTCCGGGATTCAAGGGAACAAGACAGATTGTCATCATTCATCAGGCACAAGGACCTCCAGAAAATGAATAATCATTTCAGGTGTATTGGGATCGTCGGGCATCCGCGTCACCCTACCGCACTAACGACACATGAAATGTTGTATCGCTGGTTGTGTAGCAAAGGCTATGAAGTGATGGTCGAGCAGCAGATTGCTCAGGAGCTGCAGCTGAAGAGCGTTAAAACCGGCACGCTGGCAGAGATTGGCCAACAGGCCGATCTCGCCGTGGTGGTGGGCGGCGACGGCAACATGCTCGGCGCGGCCCGCACGCTGGCGCGCTATGACATTAAGGTCATCGGCATCAACCGTGGCAATCTCGGCTTTTTAACCGACCTGGACCCGGACAATGCACAGCAGCAGCTGGCCGACGTGCTGGAAGGCCACTATATCAGTGAAAAACGCTTTTTACTGGAAGCGCAGGTGTGCCAGCAGGACTGCCAGAAGCGCATCAGCACCGCGATTAACGAGGTGGTCCTTCACCCCGGTAAAGTGGCGCACATGATCGAGTTCGAAGTCTATATCGACGAAATCTTTGCCTTCTCCCAGCGTTCTGACGGGCTGATTATCTCCACCCCGACCGGCTCAACCGCCTACTCGCTTTCTGCCGGCGGCCCGATCCTGACGCCCTCGCTGGATGCCATTACCCTGGTGCCGATGTTCCCGCACACGCTCTCCGCACGCCCGCTGGTGATCAACGGCGACAGCACGATCCGTCTGCGCTTCTCGCACCGCCGTAACGACCTGGAGATCAGCTGCGACAGCCAGATAGCGCTGCCTATCCAGGAAGGTGAAGATGTGCTTATTCGCCGGTGTGATTACCACCTGAATTTGATACATCCAAAAGATTACAGCTATTTCAACACATTAAGCTCGAAGCTTGGCTGGTCAAAAAAATTGTTCTGATTTTGCATCCAGGACTTTACTGTATATAAAACCAGTTTATACTGTATGAAAACACAGTTATGGTTTTTCATACAGGAAAACAATTATGCTGGCACAACTGACCATCAGCAACTTTGCCATTGTTCGTGAGCTTGAGATCGATTTCCACAGCGGCATGACGGCGATCACCGGGGAAACCGGTGCGGGTAAATCCATTGCCATTGATGCCCTCGGCTTGTGCCTTGGCGGCCGCGCTGAGGGCGACATGGTGCGCATGGGCGCAAACCGTGCCGACCTGTGCGCCCGTTTCTCCCTGAAAGACACCCCTGCCGCCCAGCGCTGGCTGGAGCAGAATCAGCTTGAAGATGGACGTGAGTGTTTACTTCGCCGCGTTATTAGCAGCGACGGTCGCTCACGCGGCTTTATCAACGGCACAGCGGTCCCGCTCTCCCAGCTCCGTGAACTCGGCCAGTTGCTTATCCAGATCCACGGTCAGCACGCGCATCAGCAACTCGTTAAACCCGAACAGCAGAAAGCGCTGCTGGATGGCTATGCGGGTGAATACGCGCTTACTCATCTTATGGCAGAGCACTATCGCCAGTGGCATCAGAGCTGCCGTGAACTTGCCCAGCACCAGCAGCAAAGCCAGGAGCGCGCCGCCCGTGCGGAGCTGCTGGAATACCAGCTTAAAGAGCTGAACGAATTCAACCCGCAGCCGGGTGAGTTTGAGCAAATCGACGAAGAGTACAAGCGCCTGGCGAACAGCGGTCACTTGCTCTCAACCAGCCAGAATGCGCTCAACCTGCTGGCGGATGGCGAAGACGTGAACCTGCAGAGCCAGCTTTATAACGTCCGTCAGCTGCTTACCGAACTGGTCGGCATGGACAGCAAACTGTCTGGCGTCCTGGATATGCTGGAAGAGGCGGCCATTCAGATCTCTGAAGCCGGTGACGAACTTCGCCACTACTGTGAGCGTCTGGATCTCGACCCGAACCGTCTTTTTGAGCTGGAGCAGCGTATCTCCCGTCAGATCTCGCTGGCGCGCAAGCACCACGTTACGCCGGAAGAGCTGCCGGGCTACTATCAGTCTCTGCTGGACGAGCAGCAGCAGCTTGACGATCAGGCTGACTCGCAGGAGACCCTCTCTCTGGCGGTGAGCCTGCACCATGAACAGGCGCTGGCGACAGCGCAAAAGCTGCATGAAATTCGTCAGCACTATGCTCAGGAGTTAAGCCAGCACATTACCGACAGCATGCACACGCTGGCGATGCCGCACGGCGTCTTCACCATTGACGTTCGCTTTGAAGAGAACCACCTGACGGCGGAAGGTGCGGATCGCATCGAATTCCGCGTCACCACCAACCCGGGGCAGCCGCTGCAGGCGATCTCCAAAGTGGCCTCAGGCGGTGAACTGTCGCGTATTGCGCTGGCGATTCAGGTGATCACCGCGCGTAAAATGGACACCCCAGCGCTGATTTTCGATGAAGTGGATGTCGGCATCAGCGGCCCGACGGCGGCGGTGGTGGGTAAACTGCTGCGCCAGCTCGGCGAATCCACGCAGGTGATGTGTGTCACCCACCTGCCACAGGTCGCGGGCTGCGGTCATCATCACTTTATTGTCAGCAAAGAAACCGACGGCGAAATGACCGAAACGCACATGAAGCCGCTGGATAAACGTGCGCGTCTGCAGGAGCTGGCACGCCTGCTCGGCGGCAGCGAAGTCACGCGCAACACGCTCGCGAACGCGAAAGAACTGCTGGCGGCATAAACTTTTTCGGGATCTCAGGGTCATACAGAACAACAAAAACGCCGCCAGACCGGTTTCAAAGTGGGGCAAGGTCTATTATCATCGGCATATTACATATGAGCCGCGTTCTGCTCGGGCCCGAAAAGGAATCAAATCACTATGCGTTGTAAAATGCTGACCGCTGCCGCAGCGGTTCTTCTGATGTTGACCGCAGGCTGTTCCACTCTGGAGAAAGTGGTTTACCGTCCTGACATCAACCAGGGGAACTACCTTACCCCTAACGATGTGTCCAAAATCCGCGTGGGGATGACACAACAGCAGGTCGCTTATGCACTGGGAACCCCGATGATGTCCGATCCGTTCGGCACTAACACCTGGTTCTATGTATTCCGCCAGAAGCCGGGCCATGAAGATGCGACCCAGCAGACCCTGACGCTGACCTTCAGCAGCGCCGGTGTGTTGACCAACATCGACAACAAGCCTGCCCTGACTAAATAATCCGGTGTCAGAAATGCAAAAAGGTGCTCATTGAGCACCTTTTTTGTATCTGAGTTCTTACGAAGAATCGTAGCCCCGCTAAGCGCTGCGCCACCGGAGAAGAAAGCGCTACTTACTGGCCTTCTCCGCGCGCTGACGACGCAGCTCTTTCGGGTCGGCAATCAGCGGACGATAAATCTCCACCCGTTCGCCCTCTTTCAGCACATCGCCCAGCTTCACCGGACGGCTAAAAATCCCGACCTTGTTCTTCGCCAGGTCGATATCGCTGCGAAGCTCGAGGATGCCGGAAGCACGGATGGCCTCCTCAACGGTCGCCCCCTCCTCCAGCGTCACGCGCTGCAGATACTGCTTCTCCGGCAACGCATAAACCACTTCTACAGCAATCTTATGCGACACTGTAAACCTCTTTGGCGCGGGTGGTGAACGCCTGAACCATATTCGATGCCAGCTCTTTAAAGATGCGGCCAAACGCCAGCTCAATCAGCTTATTGGTGAACTCGAAGTCCAGATGGAACTCAATGCGGCAGGCGTCAGCGCTCAGCGGCGTAAACTTCCAGCCCCCCATCAGGGTCTTAAAGGGACCATCCACCAGATGCATCAAAATACTCTGATTGCTCGTCAGCGTATTACGGGTGGTGAACGTCTTGCTGATCCCCGCTTTGGAGACATCCACCGCCGCGGTCATCTGCGTCGGGCCGGACTCCAGAACGCGGCTCCCGGTGCATCCCGGAATAAATTCTGGATAAGACTGAACATCGTTCACTAACTGATACATTTGTTCCGCGCTGTAAGGCACAAGCGCAGTACGGCTAATCTGAGGCATAGCATTTCCCATGGTCACACAACGGACAAATAATAACATTTATCACCTGTTAAAAAAACGCTAAGCCTCATCTCGTGCTAAGATAGCGCGTTAGACCTCACAGGACGCAATGAGGTGACTTTTTGAAATCAGATTACCGACGGCTTTACGACACTTATGACGAAGAAAAAAGCACATAAACCAGGCTCGGCGACCATTGCGCTCAACAAGCGTGCTCGCCACGAGTATTTCATTGAAGAAGAATTCGAAGCTGGCCTTGCGTTGCAGGGCTGGGAAGTAAAATCGCTGCGCGCCGGGAAAGCCAACATCGGCGATAGCTACGTGATCCTGAAAGATGGCGAAGCCTTCCTGTTCGGCGCGAACTTTACGCCGCTGACCGTCGCCTCTTCACACTATGTGTGTGACCCAACGCGCACGCGTAAATTGCTGCTGAACAAGCGTGAGCTGGAATCCCTCTACGGACGCATCAACCGCGAAGGTTTCACCGTGGTCGCCCTGTCGCTGTACTGGAAAAACGCCTGGTGTAAAGTGAAAATTGGCGTCGCGAAGGGTAAAAAACAGCACGACAAGCGTACTGACCTGAAAGAGCGCGAGTGGCAGCTGGACAAAGCGCGCATTATGAAAAACGCAGGACGTTGATTCTGCACACTTATTGTACTATTCAATAAGTTAGCGTTCCGGGCTGGTATCCAGGAAGTGAAATCTGGTATACTCAGTTCAACACTATTGGGGCTGATTCTGGATTCGACGGGATTTGCGAAACCCAAGGTGCATGCCGAGGGGCGGTTTGCCTCGTTAAAAGCCGCAAAAAAATAGTCGCAAACGACGAAAACTACGCTTTAGCAGCTTAATAACCTGCTCTGAGCCCTCTCTCCCTAGCTTCCGCTCTTAAGACGGGGATCAAAGAGAGGTCAAACCCAAAAGAGATCGCGTGGAAGCCCTGCCTGGGGTTGAAGCGTTAAAACTAATCAGGCTAGTTCGTTAGTGGCGTGTCTGTCCGCAGCTGGCGTGCGAATGTAAAGACAAACTAAGCATGTAGTACCGAGGATGTAGAAATTTCGGACGCGGGTTCAACTCCCGCCAGCTCCACCAAATATAACGGCCTGATTCTCTTAGAGTTTCAGGCCGTTTTTCTTTTGGCGTGTGGCACAACTGTGACTCAGGAGTGTACCATATGCCATCAAACAGCATCCCTCATTACCTCTACAAGCGTAACCACGTCTGGTGGTTCAGGAAGCGTTTCGTCGCTCAGGGCAATGCAATCGAATACAGACTGAGCCTGCAAACAGCAAGCTTTCAGCGTGCTCGTCTTCTTGCCCTGCGTTTACAAACACTTTGCAACCAGATGGTTGCTTCTTTGGGGGCCCCAAAAAAACTGAAGAATGGCGTGATGGAAAAATCAGCACAAGAGCAAATCAGAGCAAAACTTCGAGCAAAAATTGCCGAATGGACAGCCGAGGAAACAGAACATTGGTTCTGCGGCTCTAAACGTAATGAAGGCGATCTTAACGATTATCTTGAGACACTAGATATGGTTGTCTCTGATTTGAAAGAACGCATCGCTTACGATGATAAACCATCTCTGCACCGAGCCGAAGCAAGTACCGTTCTGGACGAACTGCCACACCTTAAAGCTACTCTCAGTGATTACGATTACCAGGTCATTACTCGTATGGTGGCACAAGCCAAGGTCAAATCCTTGCAGAATACGCGAGCAATCATTCTTGGTGGTGATGCTGATTGGCTTACAACTAGCCCTGTTTCCTCTAGAGAGACTTCTCGCTCTGATGTTCATTTTCTCTTAGATATGATCAACAAGTACCAAACCGAGAACGCAAGCAAAGAGCACTCGCAGAAAAGTCAGGACAAATATGCTCACTCGCTCGCTCTGACCTTCAGTTTCTTCGGAAATGTGCCTATTTCGGAGATCTCATAATCCAGCGGTAGAGAGTTACGTGAGTTACTTGCCTCATTATCTGAAAAACTCAAAGCAAAAGAAGTGCTCGAAACTCCACTTCTTGAGCTCATTTCTAAGAAAAAAGCTTCCAAAACTATCGCAACAGCTACTGTAAGCACACCCGTTTTAGTTCCACGCACTTTTTGAGATTTCCGGGGTTTCAGCCATCAGCCGGTACTCTTCCGGTGTCAGGTTATTCAGAGATTCGTGGGGGCGCTCGCCGTTATATTCAGCCAGCCAGCGCTCTGTAATTTCCCGTGCTTCATTCAGTGTTCTGAACAGATAAAAATCCAGTATTTCTGTTCTGTATGTCCGGTTGAACCGTTCGATAAAGGCATTCTCTGTTGGCTTGCCGGGACTGATAAACTCCAGCATCACACCATGCTCTTCTGCCCATTGTGCCAGCGTCAGCGAGACCAGTTCCGGACCGTTATCCCTCCGCATCTTCAGCGGATATCCGCGGTTTGCCACGATCCTGTCCAGCACTCTCACGACCCGCTGCACCGGGATATTCAGGTCAATTTCGATCGCCAGTGCTTCGCGGTTAAAATCATCCACCACGTTGAAGGTCCGGAAGCATCTGCCGCACACCAGCGCATCGTGCATAAAATCGATGGACCAGCTCTGGTTCATCGCCTCTGGCGTCGCCAGCGGAGCCGGATTGCGCACCGGCAGGCGCTGTTTTCCCTTACGGCGAAAATTCAGTTTCAGCAGGCAGTAAATCCGGTGAACGCGCTTATGGTTCCAGCTGTTACCCTGCCTGCACAGCACCTGAAAAAGCTTTTTAAATCCGTATCGCGGATAGCGTTCAGCCGCCACGCTCAGCGCCATAATGACCGGCTCATCACGTCGCGTATCCGACTGATAACGAAATACCGTCCTGCTCAGCGATAATATCCTGCATGCCTGACGTAAGCTCATGGCAAACTGCGCGGTCAGATAGCTGACCAGCTCACGCTTTATCGCTGGTTTTAAAGCTTTTTTTCAATAACGTCTTTCAGTGCGCGGCACTCGAGACTCAGGTCCGCAAACATCTGTTTCAGCCGGCGGTTTTCATCTTCGAGGTCTTTCATCTTTTTGATATCAGAGGCTTCCATACCGCCGAACTTCGCTTTCCAGTTGTAGTACGAGGCCTCAGAAATCCCAGCTTCGCGGCAGACATCTTTGACGGTGCGTCCGGCTTCGACGGACTTCAGAACGGCAATGATCTGGTGTTCGGTGAATCGGGCTTTGCGCATGGCGCTCTCCTCCAGGAACATAATCAGTATGCCGGAAGATCTCTAATGTGAATGGTCCGCTTTACCGGGATGCTTACAATGCCACAGGGTTGTTTTGGCGTTTTGGCAGGTCTTTGCAGCATAGCATGGCCTATTGGCAGGGTAAGGAGCTCATATGGCTACAGTTGGCTACGCCCGTGTGTCTACTACCGGGCAAAGTCTGGATACACAGCTCGAAGCGCTATCCGGCTGCGAAAAGATATTCAGGGAGAAAATCAGCGGGGCAAAAGATGACCGTCCAGAACTACAGGCAATGCTGGAGTTTGTTCGTGAGGGCGATGTGGTACAGGTAACAAAACTGGATCGCCTTGCCCGTAATACCCGCCATCTACTGGAAGTCTCCGAATACCTTCAGGGTAAAGGAGTGGCCCTGAATATCCTCAATATTGGCATCAACACAGCCACACCTACAGGAAAGCTGATGCTGACGATGATCGGGGCTATTGCCACATTCGAGCGTGAAATGATGCTGGAACGGCAGGCCGAGGGTATCGCACTAGCAAAACTCAAAGGCAAGTATAAAGCTCGCAAACCAACAGCTCGCAGCAAGGCTAAAGAAGTTATAGTATTGGTCGAAAATGGAACTAGTAAAGCAGAGATTTCTCATCTGTTGAAAATTGGTATCACTAGCATTTATCGAATCATCCGCACTGAACGCCCAGACCTACTAGACAATCAACAAGGAGTGAAACTATGAAATGGCTACTGGCGGCAGGCTGTTTAGCAGCATTCCCCGCTATGGCTGTGTATCAGCCCACTGAAGACGAGTTGCAGTTAATTCAGGTGAATCGAGAAGGGCTTGAGAAGAACATGAAAAATGCCCTCCCACTGCAATCTAAGGTAGATATCTGCATTGGCTACCTGAAAGGTTCGGGGAAACTCAGGGATGAAGCAGGCCATACGACTGAAACTTTCAAGACTCTCGAATACTGGGAAAAAGTTAAACACTATGTTGACTTGTCAGTTAGATACGCAAATGATCGGTATCCGCGACTTTATTACTATGATCAGAAACTGTACGAGAAATTTGGGCCTTTTCCAAAAGACAATGCAAGCATCAGTAAGCTTCTGGATGTAGCCATTGATAGAAATTATCTTAACGTTAAAAATTATGCCGCAGTTAGTCAGCAATATACCGAATCTTTACGAAAGAAAGACCTAAACAAGATTTGTGTAGACTCAGTGACTAAGAAAATGCGTGGACAACTTTTCCCAGCAACAGCCAGCATGGATAAGCTGTTCTATCCGGGCCTTACAACAGATGATACAGGGGCCAAGTTTAACGAGTATCGTAATCAATTCTATGAACATCTCAGATTCACTCAGCTATTGAACAAAATCGAAGGTTCATACTACTGACACCTGCTTGATTAGTAGTACAAAAGAGTGAGACAACCGGAATCGAAGAGTAAAAGTAACTTACTGTTATTCTTTGATTTCATTGTCGTATCAATGGAACCTTGGTTCGCTTCTATCCCAATTGGCAATCTCTACGAATCAATCCCCAGTCTCATATAAGAATTCAGCTCGGTGAGGGGAGTTGAATTCGCGTCCAGTCTTCCTTCTTATATGATTATGAAAACGAATGCGGAATCATTAGCACATGCTGAAGCAAGCCTTTACTTCATTGCAAAGGCTCGTTTAGATAAATTGGCTACTGCTTATTGTTCGTTGTTTTAGTCGGTGAAGGAACTGTACCTGATGATTGACTGGGGACTGGCTGCATTTTCGGCATCGTTGCACCATGTTTCTCAATATTAGAGTTAGATACTTTAATCATCTTAGGTGATATGGCACCATCGCCAATACGAACTGTTTTGTAATTATTAGAACTCATCATCAAACTCCTTATTTTTTATTTTGGCTGCTAGATGAAGTTGCGGAAGGTTGTTTTGCAGCCCCTTCAGATGATTGTTGCGTAGCTTGAGTGGTAGGAATTGCCTGCATCTGAGGAACATTTGCACCATTTCCTACAAATACACGCTGCATAGAAGGCATCATTGCTCCATCCATTCCCATGCCTGTATGTATTACCTGAGATTTATCGTTCAAATTAGCTCCTAACGTTACCTTAGTTTTTAGCAGGATCAGTTGGTGTTGCAGGCGAAGATGTACCATCAGTAGCTGGTGGAACCGTCTGATTTGTTTGCGTTACCGGTTGCATTAATGGGACCGTAGCACCTTTATCAATAGGCACTCTTTGCATCATTGGTGGCGGCAACCCATCGTTGTTAATTTGCTGCGTTTTTTTAACCATATCGCTTTTGCTAACCTCTATTTTTCTATCAAAGGTGATCACTCCAAATGTTATGACCGAGATTATAGCTAAAACAAAAAAACCACCTGAAAATCTGTTCACCCAGTTCAATATCTTTGATTCTAGGCTTACCTTCCCAAAGACACTTTCATCTTCTTCGATGTAGTATTTATGAGCAATTTCTAACTCAGCCCTCAATGCTGCGTTACTAATCGAGAAACTAAATATTGTTGCTAATATTGCACAACCAAATAATATCCATGCAGAGTAAAGCAGCCACATATATGCAGTTTGGTCATGAGGTGCTATATCTTTAAAGACAGTTAATGAGATAGCAAGGCCAGCAGATGACAATGTAAGAATGTTCTTATCATAGTTGTCAGTATTAGAGAGCTCACGCTTATCAACTTCTGCTTTGTAAGTTGCGAAAATTGATGTTGCCTGAGCTCGCTGCTCTTCAGTCCTTGCCACTTATCGATTCCTTAGTGGTGCTTAACGAGGTTTATTCGATTGCGACAACAGTGAGGCTGCAAAACTTTTGGTTTCCTCGCTGTACTTCGAACTCTTCATAACATCGGAAGCTATCGTCTCCATTTCTGCACCAGTTTGCTTACCTGTACGGGCTTGAGCAACTACAGAAGCAGCAAGCTTCTTCTTAATTTCAGAGGAACTGTCATTTTGTAGGGCCTTCGCGGCTTGAGAAGCAAGCTTAGGTGAGGATTGTTTTTTGTTAATAGCCATAGAACATCTCCAATAGCAATACAATATATTGACAACTGAGAAACAACTACAACTACATATAGTATTGCAGAAAAATTTCATTAACAACATCATTGCAAGAACTATTCGTGATGCAGATCATAGAAAGCACTGTTTTTATAAACAGCACTTTGAGACTTGAAGCAGCGCTAACTTTTGTGACATACTCCTTTGACATTGATTCCCGCTATATTGCTTAAAGAATCAGACAGTTAGTATTTAGTTAGTGTCGCTTTCAGCCAGCTCCACCAAAATTCTCCATCAGCGATCACCAGAGTCGACTGATGAAGTCCTGAAAGCCCGCACGGCACAAGCCCTGCGGGCTTTTTTGTACCCTCAACATGTCCCGCGAAGTCCATAAAATTTCCCGGCGACACAGCAACATCAAGCCATTAAACATTATTTCTCTCATGCTCAATAAGCCATTCTTTGCGTGAAATCCCCCCTCCGTAACCTGTCATCGCACCATCTTTTCCAATTATCCTGTGACAGGGGATCACAATCGCAATCCGGTTGGCACCATTAGCTGCAGCGACGGCGCGCACAGCATTGGGCTTATTAAGCCGTAGTGAAATGGCCTGATAGTGTGAGGTCAGTCCATAGGGAACCGCACGCAACGCATGCCAGACGGATTGTTGAAAATCACTGCCCGGAGCATCTAAAGCCAGATCAAACTGTCGGCGCGTTCCGGCAAAATACTCGCCGATTTCTTTTACTGTCTGCCGGGTATGGCTGTTTTCGCCGGTGACGATTCTGGCGTTAAATAAACGCTGGATATCGCGAAATTCAGTTTCTAACATCCGGCGATCGGTAAACTCCAGCAGACAGACTCCCCGCTCTGTCGCGCAGACAAACATCGGTCCAAGCGTCGTGGTAAACCGGTGAATGACTATCACCTGGGTTGCCTGAGTCGGCGCTGCGCCAGTAAGACGCTTGTAGGTATAACCAAAGCCGCTCAGCGATTCATAGCCATTATCCAGCGCAACGTCAGTCGCCGCTCGTCCACTTTTCAGCTCCTGCAGGGCAACGTTCACCCGCTGCATTCGCTGGAAAGCCTGAAAAGTGATGCCGTGATGTTGCAGGAACCAGCGCCTTACCCGCTCCGGGCTGATGCCATGCTGACGAAGCTCCGCGTCTGCTACACGGGATTTAATATCGCGCCTGACAAGCGCAAGCGCCTGCTCAACGAATAATGGCGCGCTGTGCGCATTTTCCGCAGGTCTGCAGACCTTACAGGGACGAAAGCCGTCCGCCAGGGCAGATTTGGCATCTTTATAAAATTCGACATTTTCGCGCTTGGGCTTTCGCGCCCGGCATACCGAAATGCAGAATACGCCCGTGGTTTTGACGCCAACAAAAAACACGCCAGTGTAGTCTGAAGCACGTTCAAGTAATGCCTGATACCAGATATCACACAGATTTTTATCGGTTATTTTCATCGCCAAAAAGTCCTTCAAACGTCTGACGAGATCGGATCGCATGCATGACATCAGTCAGCGTTGACTGCATCGCTGAATGAACAAAATTGCCCATTGAAATGCGGCTTACCCCTGCCCGTTTCAGACTGTCGAATGACGGAAGATCGGGCATACACATGACATTCAAAGGTAACCCCGTTGCCTCTGCAATGAGGCTGATGTCTTTCTCTGACGTCAGGCAGGGAACAAAAAAGCCGTCAGCACCTGCAGCTTTATAGCGTTGACCCCGTAATATCGTCTCCTGCAACGCGTCTTCATGCCCGAGCAGGTACGTGTCAGTCCGGATGTTCAGAAACAGGCTGTAATTTTCGCTTCTCAGCGTATCGCATACTGTTCTCAGGTTACGGGAAAAATCAGAGGCATCGTCAAGCTGACGAACCCCGTTTATGACTCGGCTGTCTTCGAGGTTAACGCCTGCGACGCCTGTCTGAGCAAGGCGCCGCAGATTGTCTGCTATCTCTTCGGCTGAATCACCATACCCTGCTTCCATGTCAACGCTCAATGGCAGGCTGCTGGCAGCCCGGATCCGGGTGACCATATAAAATAACTCATCAAACGGCACTCCCTGCCCGTCGTCATATCCCAGTGTGGACGCTATAGCTGCACTGGACGTTCCCAGAACCTGGTAGCCTGCTTTTTGCGCTGCGACAGCACTGGCGGCATCCCAGACGTTGGCGATAAGAAGAGGCTCATGCTGATAGTGGCGTTCTGCAAAGTTCATATTCATATCCTCTCGATAGATTGAAAATGAATCTAAGCACTCAGGAAGAACCTCACAACCGAAATTCAGACGACCATTTTTTAGCAAACGTCGTCTGAACATGGGGGGCGGAACAGACCAAAACCTTTCAGGCCCGGGCTCCGGCTTTCAGCATGGCTAAGCAGACGAGGCTCTCCCACATGTTCCCCGGTGAAAGCATGGAGCAGGTGACCCAGTGTTCCGGCGAACACAATACGCTGAGCCATGATTTCGTCATAGTAGAGAGGGTCTACCACAACGACATAATCGAGAACGGAGTATTTATCAAACCCGCCATGAACAAGCGAGCCGCCAGCGAGAAGGGAGTGAATCTGCGATCATTCCACCACAATCACTACGTCCAGCCCTGACAGAGCTCATTCATCTTCTCGCTTGAGAAGCTATCCTCTCCCTTTGACCAACATCAACGACACCGCCCCTCCCCCTATGGAGAATAAAAAAACACCCCCACCCAGCGCTACGGAATAGCCGTTCAACCCGAAAGGAACTCCACCATGTACAGACCCATAACCGTCATAATATTCATTCTCCTGACGCTCGCCGCCCTCGCGGAAATAGGCGTTTTATCCTTTGGATAATCCTCAGGCTAAATACCTCTCATCAGGGCATGTTGATCTCATTACAGTTTTTTCCTAAATCCATCCCGTTTCGCCTGTGCCATGCTGAACCACGCTCATAACCGATAACGTTAAATGAGGATATTATGAAAAAAACAATTATCGCATTATCTGCCGTTCTGCTGGCTTCCCCAGTATTTGCTGCGACCACACATGCAACTGACGATACCGTCGCGGCGGCGAACGCAAACGCCAACGAGGCGAAGCAAAAACTGCACGAAGAGCAGAACAAAGGTGAAGAGCTGAAGCTGAAACAGAAGCATGCTGCGGAAGGTAAAAGCGAAAGCTTTGGCAGCAAGGTCAGCGAAGATTCCCAGAAAGCCTGGCATAAAACCAAAGAAGGCACCGAGAAAGGGTGGGATGCCACCAAAGAAGGCGCGGAGAAAGGCTGGAACAAAACCAAAGAAGGTGCCAGCGAGCTGGAAAAGAAAGTCACTGAGTAATTAATTATCCTCACGAAAAGGTCGCGCTTGCGGCCTTTTTTATTTCTTCGAATATAATTAGCACCTCAGGCGTTTACGCAGTGCGCACTTATCGGAGAAACCACTATGTATCGCCTTTTGGCCTTTCTGACCGTTCTGCTGTTATGCCCTTCCCTGCATGCTGCCCCGAAAAGCTACCTTATCGACACCAAAAACACCGCCATTCGGCTCTCGTGGCACGCCTTCGGCGGCATCCTCTCCTGGGCGACGTTCAGCGGCGTGACGGGTGCCGTAACGCTCAATCCGGATAACGACGTTGACGACCACATCCACGTCACCATTCCTGTGGCCACCCTGGTGGCCTCAAACACGCTGCTCACCTGGCAATTAAAAAGCGACATGTTTTTTGATGCGGAGCACTACCCGACCATCGAGTTCATCAGCTCTCGCGTGGTCGACCAGGGCGCCGGACGGTTCAGGGTGTTCGGCACGTTGACCGTTCGAAACATTGCCCGGCCGGTGATCCTGGAGGCCGCGGTGAAAGACCCGCATGCGCAGGCCCTCACGCTGGATGCCACCACCGCGATATCACGCGCGTCCTACGGGATGGATAAGTTTGCCCTGGTCGTGGACGATCGTATTGCCATCGCCATTGCGATACAGACTAACAAGGTGCCGTCATCCTGAAATCACGCGCTGCAGCCGCTCAGCGTTTCCCCGCAGGTGAGACGGCGGGTTGCGGCCAATCAGGACAAACTGGTAGCCCGCCTCCAGCCACCACGCCAGGTTCATGCTGTGCCGCTGCTCCTGCTGGAGCGAGGCCGTCGTCTTCTCATCAACAGGCGAAATACAGAGGGCCATCGGGCCGTAGTCGGGGTTGATCCAGGCAATCTGCGCGATAGAGGTGGTTTCATAGCGCAGCATGCGCACCATTTTAAGCTCAGCCCCCTGCAGGGTAAGCTGCGACAGGTTTAGCGTCATGCCGATGTCCTGCGCGGCCCGTTCCAGCCCGCGCTGCAGAACCGGCGTTGCGCTGTCCATATCCAGCAGCGTCTCGACGCTGTACAGGGACATATATTGCGCTTCGAGGTCGCGGATATGGGCGTTCTCATCCGCAGGCGCAGCTGAGGGACGCAGCAGATACCCCAGCCCGGAACCCACCAGCAAAAAGCTGGCCGAGGCGGCGATCAGCGCCCGTCGGCTGACGCCAGCCGCCGTCGAGACCTGCGGGTCGGGAAGTGCCGCGAGACGCGCCTGCATCCTCTCAAGAGGCGCATCATCCAGCAGGGAGGCAAACGCCCCGGCGTAATCCTGGCTGCTTTTCATCAGTTCGTCGGTTCGCCCGGCGAGGCGTTCGTCACATTTTAACTGTTCTTCAAATAACTGCGCGTCGGCGCGGCACATCTCGCCATCTATCCAGGCCACGATGGCGTCGTCGTTATAGGGCGGTGCAAAACGGTGCGCGTTCAAGAGCGTTTCTCCTTTACCGGAGGCAGTGCGTCAGCGGATTTGGCAAGCCGAGCCCTCGCCGTCGCCAGCCGGCTCATCACGGTACCGATCGGCACCGCCAGGGTCTCCGCCGCCTCCTGGTAGGTAAAGCCTTCGATATAAACCAAAAATACCGCGTTGCGCTGGGCTTCGGGCAGCGCGTTCACGCGCTGCATCACCTTCAGGTAATGCAGGCGCGTCTCATCCTGTTCGCGGGTGTCGGGCGCCAGCAGCTCGTCGCTGGGGACAAATCCCTGCCCCTGGCGAACGTGTCGTGCCCGAAGCTCAGAGATCCAGATGGAGTGCAGGATCGCGAACAGCCACCTGTCGATGCGCGTGCCAGGCGTATACTGGCTGCTTCTTTCAAGCGCACGCACGCAGGTGGACTGAACCAGCTCTTCGGCGATATCCCTGTTTCGCGACAGCACCAGCCCATAGCGCCAGAGGCGCGGCAGGTGTGCGGCGAGCTGTTGACGAACCTCACGGGTTGCGATGGGTTTTCCCTCCACGAGAAGATCAGGATTCCGGGTGTCCATTGATGGCGGCCTGCAGGTCACGGTACTCCTCGCAGGACTGGCCACAGATTCCGGCAATGACCTTCAGCTGTTCTTTCGCGAGGTCGGGACGTCCTTTCACCATCCACGCTTCACCGAGATACTCCCGGGCTTTGGCGTAATCCGGGGCGATAGCCAGCGCACGCTGGTAATAACCAATCCCTTCGTCCGTTCGGCCCAGTTTGCGCGTGGCGAACCCGCGATAGTTCCACGCTTCAGCCGTGTTGCCATTTTTCAGCGAATCCAGCAGGTTCAGCGCCGCCTGGTACTCGCCTTTCTTCGCGAGATGGTACGCATAGTTGGTTTTGTCCTGGTCGCTGAGGCTGCTGCTCTTGTCCGGCACGCATTTCTGCGTGGCGCTGTCATACACCTGTCCGGAAGGACAATCAGGCGTTTTGCTCTCGGTACTATTATTGCCCATGGCCAGCGCCAGTGGAGATAGCAGAGAAAAAATCAGCACCGGGATCAAACGAAACGAGGTTGTGCGCATATAAAACTCCAGGGTGAGTGGGGAGTGACGTCAGTAAACGTCCGGGTGAGGATTTTTATTCATTCTTCGGTGAATTTTTTTCTGTCCTAAAACCCTGCCTGCACTTCAGTTGTAAAGGTAATAAACCAGGTTATTTTTTGTTTTCTCGTTATTATTCCTTGCGCCTATTAGCAGAGTTTTAACCCTGTACAAGAATATATTTCATTACCTAAGTGACATAATATATCTTACATCAAAAACGTTACCCTAACTTAAACACACATTAAGCGCACTTAAATAATAACGTTTGGCATGATATTTAAAATGCTCCCTACCAATTATCATACTGGGTCGTAAACGTTAAATAACAGAACCACAAAAGAAAACAAAAAGACAATAAAAACAACGATATAAAAAACAACAATTATAAAAAAGAGCAATCCATTAATGCCCCACTCATTGTTTCCATCTTTATTTACCAAAGCTTAATTTGCACAACCCTCATTTTCTGTCTATATCATTTTTATATTCCAGAAACCAATTCCTCTATTAATTACAGGGTTTTATAAAATACAAAACACCCATTAAACGGTTTTTTCATAAGTCATTAGATTCGCTCTGATGTTGCCACTCTGACGCATGGCGGGCATCGTGCGCGCTGAAATCTACGGTGAGCGCTGTTTTATAACAGCAACTGCGCCGGGGGCGCCCTTTACCTTCAGCAGAGATGGCTCGTCTTGCTCGCCGTTCATGACACTTCTGCTGGAGTAATAACAAAATGAGCCAAATCTCTGTTATTTCAAAACTTACTGGCGTAGAAACGACCCTAGAAGGTACACAGGTTACGCTGAACCATTCCTCTGTCGTTGAGCTTCACGTCGAGCGAGCGAGCGTCTCACACTTCGCGCGAAGTGGTAACGACCTGCTGGTGACATTGCACTCCGGCGAGGTGATCACCCTTAAAAACTTCTATGTGGCGGACGCGCAGGGCGTGAGTCAGCTGGTTCTGCAGGACAGCAACGGTGCGTTATGGTGGATTGAAGATCCGACCGGGGCCGCCACGTACGAATCTATCGCGTCCACGGACGTGCTGCTTGCGGCGTCAGGAAGTGACGCCGGTGGCGCCGCCATCTGGCCATGGGCCCTGGGTGGTATTGCCGCTGCAGGGGGCATCGCGGCCGCGGCAAGTAGCGGCGGTGGCGGCGGTGGCAGCAGTAACAATTCGGCCGATCCGGATACGACTGCACCAAATGCACCTTCCGGCCTTAAGTTCTCCTCAGACGGTAAAACCGTCACCGGTTCCGCCGAACCCGGGAGCACCATCACGCTGAAAGACGCAAACGGCAACGTCATTGGCACAGGAAAAACGGGCAGCGACGGCAACTTTAGCGTCTCCCTCGGGACACCGTTGACCAACGGCGAGCAGGTAACCGCCACCGCAACGGATAACGCCGGGAATACCAGCCAGGGTTCAAGCGTCACCGCACCGGATCTCACCGCACCCGATGCACCCACGATTGGCAGCGTAATCGACGATATCGCCCCTCAGACGGGGACGGTGACCAACGGCGGCAGCACTAACGATCAGCGGCCGCAGCTCTCCGGCACCGCCGAAGCGGGCTCCACCGTGACGATTTATGACGGCGGAATAGCCATTGGCACCGCGGTCGTCGCCAGCAATGGCACATGGACATTCACCCCGTCCGTCGACCTGAATGAAAGCACCCACCAGATTACCGTACGGGCAACCGACGCCGCCGGCAACACCGGGCCAGCCTCACCGGTATTCACCCTCACCGTCGATCTTACCCCTCCGACAGCGCCCACCGCGATTGTGCTGCTCGACGATACGGGCCTTATCCGAGGAACAATCACGTCGGGCGTGCCTACCGATGCCTCGCAGCCGATCCTGGCGGGAACGGGCGAACCCGGTGGAACCATCACCATTTACGATAACGGCGTGGCGATTGGCACAACGACGGTGCTGCCTAACGGTACCTGGAGCGTTACCCCAGGGGGCCCGCTCCCGGACGGAACGCACTCGATCACCGTCACTGAAACCGATGCCGCCGGAAACCAGAGTACGGCCTCTGAGCCTATCATCTTTACCGTGGACACCACGCCGCCGTCAGCCCCAGGAAACCTCGTGGTGTCGAATGATGGCGGCACCATCAGCGGCATCGGAGAAGCAGGCAGCACGGTGACCATTCGTGAAGGCGATTTCACCCTTGGCACAGTGGTTGTTGATAGCCAGGGGAACTTCAGCCTGACGCTGAGCCCGCCGAGGATCAACGGCGAAATCCTGACCGCTGACGCCACCGACACGGCGGGCAACACCAGTCCAACCACCTCCGCGGCGGCACCGGACATTACCCCGCCGCAGACCCCGGTCATCCTGTCGGTGATTGATGACGTGCAGGCCACCACCGGCCCCGTGGCCCAGAATGGGCTGACCAACGACCGGGCACCGACCCTGAACGGCACAGGCGAGGCAGGCTCGACCATCACGATTTATAACGGCAGCGATGCCCTCGGTACGGTGGTTGTTCCCTCCTCCGGCCAGTGGAGCTTTACGCCGCCCACACCGCTGACCGACGGCACCTGGGTGCTGACCGCGAAGGCGACGGATCCCGCCGGTAACCCGAGCGGGATATCAAATGCGTGGACAATTAACGTTGACGGGACGGCACCTGGCGCCCCGGTGATTTTACAGGTTGTAAACGATATTCCAGGGCAGACCGGCGCGATCGACGTGAACGGGACCACCAACGACGCCACCCCGACGCTCAGCGGTACCGCTGAAGCAAACGCGACGATCAGCCTGCGCGTGGACGGTGTTGAAATCGGTACAACCGTTGCCAATGGCCTCGGCGTATGGAGCTTTACCCCTTCCTCCTCAATCGGTGAAGGCCCCCACGCTCTGACCGCCGTCGCGACCGATGTGGCAGGCAACCCCGGCCCCGTCTCCAACACCTGGACTCTGACGGTTGACAGCGTCGCGCCTGCGGCGCCGGTCATTACCCAGGTGCTGGATGATGTGCCGGAGCGCCTCGGCGCCCTCAATTCTGGCGACAGCACCAACGACACCACGCCAACGCTCAGCGGCACGGCTGAACCGGGCTCAACCGTTACCATTCGCCTGGATGGTGCCAATCTTATTACGATCCCGATCGACGGCAGCGGCACCTGGACCTATACCCTTCCCACGCCGCTTGACGAAGGTCCTCATACCTTTAGCGTCGTCGCCACCGACGCGGCGGGTAACACCAGCCAGCCGTCAGACGACTTCACCCTGAACGTCGATATCACTGCGCCAGCGGCGGCCACCATCACCACCGTGACCGACGACGTCGGCGGCGTACTGGGTTCGCTCAACAGCGGCGATACCACGGATGACACTCGCCCCCTGCTGCAGGGCACTGCCCCTGCAGACACGGTGATCACCGTCTATGACGGCACGACTCTGCTTGGCACCGCCATCCTCAACGGCAGCGGCGGCTGGAGCTTCACGCCCGTTACCCCGCTCACCGACGGTCCGCATTCCCTGACGGTGCACGCCACGGATGCCGCGGGCAATACCACCCTCTCAACGCCATTTGAACTGACGGTGGATACCGTTGCGCCTGCCACGCCGGATATCCCGGCCATTACCGTCAATCCTGACGGCACAACAACGCCGCTGAATCCGGGCGAAACCACCCGCGACACCACGCCGACCCTGAGCGGTACCGGCAATCCGGGTGATACCGTGACGATCTACGACAGCGGCGTCAAAATCGGCGACGCTGTCGTGGACAATACCGGCAACTGGACCTGGACGCCGCCATCCCCCCTGGCTGGCGGCACCTATGACATCACCCTGACCGTCACCAACGTGGACGGCACGGGCAACGAAAGCGCCCCGTCGCAGCCGGTCACCATCACCATTGATACCGAGGCGCCGGCTACGCCTGCAGCACCGGTCATTACTGACAGCGTCACCCAGATCACCGGTCCCGTCCCCAATGGCGGCACCACCAACGATCCGCGCCCGGTGCTGAGCGGCACCGGTACGCCAAACGACGTAATCAACATCACTGACACGGTTAACGGCGGCACGCCAACTATCGTTGGTACCGTCACGGTAGACAGCAACGGCAACTGGAGCTGGCGCCCTGACAGTAATATTGCGGAGGGCAGCCACGTCTATACCGCCACCGCCACCGATGAAGCGGGCAACGTCTCTGACGCTTCCCCGGCGATCGCGATCACCGTGGATACCGTGGCACCGGCTACGCCAGCGATCAGCGCCGTGGGCGGTGAACCGAACGGAGGCTACATCACGGATACCACGCCGACAGTGGGCGGAACCGGCGTTAACGGTGAGACGGTGATCGTCTACAACAACGGCGTCGAGCTGGGCCGTGTCGTGGTGGTGAACGGAGAATGGAGCCTGACGCTTCCAGCGCAAACGGACGGTCCGCTGAACATTACCGTAGCGGGCGTGGACGCAGCGGGCAACCTCAGCGCGCCGAGTTCAGTCTTTACCGTCACGCTCGATACCGTTGCGCCCGGGATACCGCAAATTAATGCCGTCTCAGACAGCCAGCTCACCAACAACGTGCTCTACACCCGCGACGGCACGCCGACCCTAACCGGGACCGGCGAGCCCGGCACTACCGTTATCGTCTCCGTCGACGGTACCGCGTCAGGTGTGCCGATCACGATCCAGCCGGACGGCAGCTGGAGCTGGACCGCAGGCACAACGCTCCTGGATGGTTCGCATACCTTTACTGTCTCGTCAGTCGATCAGGCAGGCAATCCGTCAAACGGTTCAGCGTCACTGAGCGTGACGGTGGATACCCAGGACCCAACCGCACCGGGCAATCTTAGCCTTGCTCCAGAAGGTACACCGCTGACCGGTACCGCCGAAGCAGGCGCACTCATCACCGTTAAGGATAGTGGCGGTAACGTCATTGGTACCGGGGTGGCGACCGGCGGCAGTTTCTCCATTGCGGTCAGCCCGGCCCCGCAGGATGGCGCGACCCTGACCGTGACCGCGACCGATGCTTCCGGACGTACCAGCGTTGATGCAACTTATAATGTCACCGGTACGCTTCCGAATCTTCCTGACGTACCCGTGATCGTGGCCATCAACGATGACGTCGACCCAATCATTGGCGACGTGAAAGGCAAAACGACCAACGACACCACCCCAACCCTCACCGGTACGGCTCAGGCGGGAAGCCAGATCGCTATCTACCTGGACGGTGGCGTGACGCCCGTCTCGACGGTCACGGCCGACGGCAGCGGCAACTGGAGCTATACCCCAGCCGCGCTTGGCGAGGGGCTGCACACCTTTGAGGTGACCGCGACCCTTAACGGCCAGACCAGCGGCCGCTCTCCGGCGGCCAGCGTCACCGTTGACCTCACCGCGCCGGGCACGCCGACCATCGGCGCCGTGATTGACGACGTCGGCCCGGGCACCGGCCCGCTGACCAGCGGCCAGACCACCAACGACAACCAGCCGACGCTCACCGGCACCGGCGCGGTGGGCGATACCATCTCCATCTACAACAACGGCGTGCTGCTGGACAGTGTGGTAATCGGCAATACCGGCACCTGGAGCTACACCACGCCTGTCCTGGCAGAGGGCAATCACGTCCTGACCATCCGCGAGACCGATCCGGCGGGGAACCAGAGCGGTCCTTCGGCGGGCTTCACCGTCGTGGTGGATTCCGTTTCCGCCACGCCGGTCATCACCAACGTCACGGATAATGTGGGCAATGCCGCCACCACGGTGGTCAGCGGCGAGCTCACCAACGACGCCACGCCAACCCTTACAGGGACAGCGGACGCAAACAGCGTGGTGACTATTTTCGACGGCGGCACCCAGATTGCCGTGGTCACGGCTGACAACACGGGTACCTGGACGTTTACTCCTGATACCGCCCTCGGCGAAGGCTCGCACAGCTTCACCGTCCGGGCGACCGACCCGCAGGGCAACCTCAGCGCGGTCTCCGCCCCCTGGAGCGTGGTGGTTGACCTGACTGCTCCGACGGTTCCGACGCTGGATAATGTGAACGACGACGTCCCTGGCGGCGTCCAGGGTAACCTCACCAGCGGCCAGGTAACCAACGACAGCACCCCAACCATCAGCGGCACCGGGCTGGCGGGCAGCACTATCCACATCATGAATAACGGCACGCAGATTGGTACAACGACCGTTGACGGAAGCGGGAACTGGTCCTTTACGCCGACCGCGCCGCTGGGCGACGGCAGCTACGCCCTGCGCGCGTATGCAACGGATACTGCAGGCAACGCCTCGGCGAACTCATCGGTCTTCGCTTTTACCATTGATACCGCAGCCCCCGGCGTGCCGGTGGTGACCAGCGTGGTTGATGATATCGGTCCGGTCACCGGAACGCTCACGTTGGGCAACAGCACCAACGACGCGCGTCCGACCTTCAGCGGCACGGGCGAAGTGGGTTCTACCGTGCACGTGCTCGTTGATGGCAACGAAATTGGCACGGCGGTGGTCAATGCCCAGGGCAACTGGAGCTTCACCCCGGGCAGCGATCTGGCCGAAGGTCCACACGCCATCACCTTTAACGCGACCGATGCGGCAGGCAACACCGGCGCCACAACGGCACCGTTTAACCTGACGGTCGATACGGGCGTGCCGTTAGCGCCGGTCATCTCGACCGCGGGTGACAACGTGGGCAGTATTCAAACCCCGCTCTCTTCCGGGCAGAGCACCGACGACACCACGCCGACGCTGAACGGCACCGCGACCGCCAACGCCACGGTTACCGTGTATGAAAACGGACAGCCGGTCGGTACCGTGCAGGCGGACGGCACCGGCGCATGGAGCTTTACGCCATCAGCGCCGCTGGGCAACGGCAGCCATACCTGGACCGCCACGGTCACCGATGCAGCGGGCAACGTCAGCCCGACCTCGCCGGGCTTTACCCTGATTGTTGATACCGCGGCACCGAACGCGCCGGTTATCAGCCAGGCAATCGACGTCGTGGGCAGTATCACCGGCCCGCTCACGTCCGGACTGACGACCGACGACACCCAGCCGCAGCTTGTTGGGACCAGCGAACCGTTTGCCACCGTGAAGATCTATGAGGGCACCACCCTGGTCGGCACGGGCACCGCGGACGGCAGCGGCAGCTGGAGCATCGTGCTCACCCCTCCGCTGACCGCGGGCGCGCACAGCTTTACCGCGCAGGCCACGGATGCGGCAGGCAATACCAGCGTGTCGTCCACCAGCTTCAGCCTCACCGTCGACACCACGCCGCCTGCGCTGCCGGTGCTGACCAGCATTCTGGATGACGTGGGCAATGCGGCGACGCCAGTTGCCAACGGTGGGTTCACCAACGACGCGCAGCCGACCCTCAGCGGTACGGCGGAAGCGGGAGCCACGGTGAAAATCTTTGATAACGGCGTACAGATCGGCAGCGTGACGGCGACCGGCGGCGCGTGGAGCTTTACGCCTTCTCCGGCGCTGAGCAACGGCGCGCACACGTTGACCTTCACCGCCACCGATGCGGTGGGCAACGCCAGCGCCCCCACCGCCGGATATGTCATTAACGTCGATACCCTTCCGCCAGCCGCGCCGGTCATCAGTTCGGTCATTGATGATGTCGGCAGCGTCACCGGGCCTGTGACCGGTACGAACCCGACTAACGACACCCGTCCAACGCTGAGCGGGACTGCCGAAGCGAATGCCACGGTCCGGATCTACGACGGCATCACGCTGGTGGGCACGGTCACCGCCGATGGCAGCGGCAACTGGACCCTGCCACAAACCACCACCACGTTGACGCAGGGCACGCATAACTTTACCGCTACGGCCACCGATGCGGCGGGCAACACCAGCGTGGCGTCAGCCGTGACGACGATTATCGTCGATACGACCGCGCCAACGGCGCCGACCGGCACCTTCAACGCCGACGGTAGCATCCTGACCGGGAGCGCGGAGGCGGGCAGCACCGTCACTATCCGCCTTGCGGACGGTTCAACGGTGACCGCCATTGCGGGCAGTAACGGCACCTACAGCTACACCTTCATTAACAAACAGATCGAAGGTCAGACACTGCAGATCACCGCGACCGACGTCGCGGGCAACACCTCCCTGCCGGGCTCCGCCCTTGCGCCGGTGGTGCCGCTCTCCGCCAGCAATAACGTTGAGGAGCTGAACCTCAGCACCACGGCGCCCGTCACCAACAGCCAGTACAGCGACTACGGCTTCCTGCTGGTCGGCGCCGTGGGCAACGTCCTGACGCTGATCGGTAATGACACCGCGCAGGTGAACTTCACGGTGGGCAACGGCGGCAGCGCGGACATCGTGGTAAACGCCAATGCCACGGGGGCGGTGCTCTCTCTGCTCAATACCCTTGAGCTGGTGGTGCAGCACTACGTTAACGGTGTCTGGACAACCGTGGTGGATACCGGCCAGCCGCAGTTTGCCGATCTCCTGACCCTCGGCGCCACCGGCGTCTCGCTGAACCTGACCGGGCTGGCCGACGGCAACTACCGCGTGCTGAGCTACAACACCAACCTGCTGGCGACAGGCTCCTACACCAGCCTCGACGTGGCGGTGAAAGAGACCGGTCCGGGTACGGTCACGGGCGATACCAGCCTCAACGGCAACGTGATCCTCGATACGGACCCGACCGCCGGCAGCGACAACGCGCCGGCCGGCACCACTATCTCCACGGTCACTAACGCGCAGGGCGTGACCACCAGCGTGAACGCCGACGGCACGGTGATCCAGGGCAAATACGGTACGCTGACCATCAACCGCGACGGCAGCTATACCTACAACCTGACCGACACCAGCGCCGCGGTCGTTGGCCGGACGGAGAGCTTCACCTACACCATCACCCATAACGGCGTCAGCGCGTCGGCAAACCTGGTGCTGTCTCTGGGTGCCGGTACGGTCATCAACGGCATTGTGGCAGTGGACGACACGGCCTCCCTGACCTTTGACACCACCGTGAGTGAGGTGAATAACGGCGCCTCGTCTCAGAACGGTTTTACCCTGGTGGGCATTAATCTCGGCAGCACGCTGGGGCTTAACCTGCTGGACGACCTGACCAACCCGATTATCTACAACGTGGAGGAAGGGACGACCCGCACCATGACCATCCAGGCCTCCGTGGGCGGCGTGGCGCTGGCATCGGTGTTCGATCTGTACGTCTATAAGTTCAACAATGCGACCCAGACCTTCGAGCAGGTTCGCGTCGAGTCGGGCTGGCTGCGCGCGCCGCTGCTGGGGGGCACGTCACCGCAGCTGACGCTGAACCTGCCTGCCGGGGAGTACCTGTTCCTGCTGAATACCGCGTCCGGGATCACCGCCCTGACGGCCTACACGCTGAGCGTCCTGCAGGACCATGTCTACAGCGTGGCGAGTATCAGCGAAACGACCACCGGCGACGTGCTGGCGAATGACCCGGTTCCAGCGGGCACGCTGGTTACCGAAGTGAACGGCGTGACGGTCAACAGCAGCGGCACCACCACCATTCAGGGGGAATACGGCACGCTGACCATCAATGCGTCCGGTCAGTACACCTATACCCTGAGGAGCGGCGTAGGCGCGGACCATATCAGCACGCCGGATACGTTCGTCTACACCGTTACCGCGCCTGACGGCTCGAAGGATACGGCATCGCTCAACATCACCCCAACCGCGCAGGCAATGAATGCGGTCAACGATGTCAGCGCCACGATGGACCTTACCTCGGTGCACCACACGTCGGTCTACTCGGATACCACCGTGGGCGTCGCCAGCTGGACCACGGCCCTGTTCTCATCAACCCAGGGCAGCGGCAGCGGAACCTTCGTGGTCGACCCGAACACCGCGCTGCACAACGCGTCGCTGCACTTTAGCGTGGCCTCGCTGCTGGCGCTGGGCGGGCTGACGGTGAACTGGACGATTAGCGATGCCAACGGCGCGATCCGCAGCGGCTCCTTCAGCGGCGCCTCGCTGCTGGGCGGCAGTATCGACGTCCCGCTGACCGGGCTGGATCTCAACGCCGGGACCTATACGCTGAGCTTTACCGGTAGCGTACCGGGGCTCAGCGTCGGGACCATCACCATCACGCCAAGCGTAAACGGCACCACCTACTCGCTGAGTAATTTCGACGTCACCGGCAGCCACACCGTCAACGGCAATATCTTTGACGGCACCGACTCTGGCGGCGTGCTGGATCAGCTCCACTCGGTGGATACCCGTCTGAACGTGACCGGCTACAACGGCGTGACCACCACGCTGGATCCGTATACCGGCAGCGCAACGGTGAACATTGTCGGCCACTACGGCACGCTGGCGATCGGCGCTGACGGCCATTACACCTACACCCTGAACAGCGGGGTATCGCTCTCAACCATGACGTCGAAGGAGACCTTCAACTACACCCTGACCGACTCTGCCGGAAGAACGGATACCGCTACGCTGACCATCAATATGGCGCCGCAGTTCATCAGCTCGGAACATAACGACGCCATCACCGGTACGGCCTACGGCGATACGCTGATTTACCAGGTGCTGAACAGTACGGTGGGGAATGCCACGGCGGGTAACGTCAGCAGCGCCGGAGGCGATCACTGGACCGGGTTCTCGCTGGCGCAGGGAGACAAGATCGACATTGGCGATCTGCTGGTGGGCTGGGACGGTAATACCGCCTCGTTGGGGAATTATATCCATGTCACACAAAGCGGTAGCAACACTGTGATCTCCATCGACCGTGATGGTGCAGGGTCCACCTACACTAATACTGCACTCGTTACGCTTGATAACGTTCAGACCACGTACGACGAGCTTGTTAACCAGCAACACATCATTACCTGATAGCACCTGCAACAGATGACCCGGGCGCACAGCGCCCGGGCATTCATAATAAAGCTGTACTTTTTTATTAGGGACATGACATGGGAATGAAGATGCCTTACTGGTGGCTCTCGTGCTGCCTGATATCTGTGCCCGCTTTCTGCGCAAATCCGGCGGCAACGATCAATACCGGACAGCTTCGCGAAACGCAGGAACTCCCCTCACTCAACGGTCGCGTAGCCCCGGTGGCGGGCAACGCCGCGCCCGGTTCATTACAGCTTGGCGAGGCCGTCAACCGTGCCGTCACCTGGCATCCGGCCATCAGCGAAGCCGTGGGCAAACTCTACCAGCAGAGCGAAGAGGTGGACGTCGCAAAATCAAAATACTATCCGCAGATTAATGCCGGCGTGGACAACGGATATTCCCACGACGGCGACCAGAACGGCTTTACGCCGTCGCTGGTGCTTTCCCTCTCACAAATGCTCTACGACTTCGGCAAGGTGGCCAGCCAGGTGCGCGCCGAAAGCGCCGGCGTGGCCCAGCAGCAGGCTAACGTGCTGGTGAGTATCGACACCATCGCCCACGATACCGCCGTCGCCATGGTACAGGTGCAAACCTGGCAGCAGATGGTCGACACCGCCAAAGAGCAACTCGACGCCCTCTCCTCTATCGGCACGCTGACCCGCCAGCGTAACGACGAGGGGGCTACGTCGCTCTCTGACGTGGTACAGACCGATGCCCGTATCGAAGGCGCGCGCGCCCAGCTGATGCAATACCAGGCCAGCCTGGACAGCGCCCGCGCGACGCTGATGAGCTTTCTCGGCTGGAACAGCCTGAACGCGATCAGCAATGATTTTCCGCAAAAGCTGGCCCGCAGCTGCGATGTCGCCGAGCCGGACGACCGACTGGTTCCCGCGGTACTCGCCGCCTGGGCGCAGGCTAACGTCGCCCAGGCTAACCTCGACTACGCCGACGCGCAGATGACGCCCACCGTCTCGCTGGAGCCGGAGGTGCGCCACTACCTGAACGATCGCTACGCGGGCAGCGACACGCGGGATCGCACCCAGTATTCCGCCTGGGTGAAAGTGCAGATGCCGCTCTATCAGGGCGGCGGCCTCACCGCCCGGCGTAACGCCGCCGGACATGCGGTGGAGGCGGCACAGTCCACCATTCAGCGCACGCGCCTTGACGTTCGCCAGAAACTGCTGGAAGCCCGCAGCCAGGTGATGAGCCTGCAAAGCACGCTGCAAATTCAGGGTCGCCAGGAGGCGCTCAGCGCACGCACCCGCGAACTGTACCAGCAGCAGTATCTGGACCTCGGCTCGCGCCCCCTGCTCGACGTGCTCAACGCCGAACAGGAGGTTTATCAGGCGCGCTTCACCCAGCAGCAGACCGTTGGTCAGCTGCACCAGCTACAGCTCAACTGCCTGTATAACACCGGGCAATTGCGTCATGCGTTCGACCTTGATAACCGCACCATCCAGACCGTGGAGATCCAGCCATGAAGCAGCGTGATATCCCGCAAGGTGAAAACATGACGGATGCGGCCCTGGCCCAGTGGGCGCAGGCCTTTGGCTTTATCGCCACCCGCTACCGCGTCGCCTGCTCGCCCGGCGCGCTGATCGCAGGCGCACCGTGGCTGAAAGGCAAACCGATGGTGCCCGCCCTCACCCAGCTGGCGCGTGAGGCGGGGCTGTCGTTTCAGCTGCTCACCGCTGACCAGCAGTCAATCAACAGTTGGCGTCTGCCGGTTGTAGTGGCGCTGAATGACGGCCGGGTCGGGGCGATCGAGCACTTCGACGGCGACGACACGCTGGAAGTCAGCTTCTTCGACGATGAGACCTACACCAACCGGCTGTCGATGACGGCCATGCTGCCCGCTATCCGCCACGTCATTGCCCTGCGGCCACTCGCCGCGCTGAAGGACAGCCGCGTGGATGCCTATATCTCAAAATACCGTCCGGACTGGCTCTACCGGCTGGTGATGCGCGATCTCCGCCCCTACAGTTGGGTGATGCTGGCCGCGCTGTTTATCAACGTGCTGTCGCTTTCCGGGATCGTCTTTTCCATGCAGGTCTATGACCGGGTGATCCCCGCCCAGTCCTACCCGACGCTGTACGTCCTGACCATCGGGGTGCTGATCGCCACCCTGTTTGGCTTCGTGCTGCGCGTGGCGCGCGGCCACATTATGGATCTGCTCGGCAAGCGCTCGGATATGCGCGTCTCGGATCGCGTCTTCGGCCACGCGCTGCGGCTGCGCAACAGCGCGATTCCCCGATCCACCGGGAGCTTTATCTCACAGCTGCGCGAGCTGGAGCAGATCCGCGAGATGGTCACCTCGTCCACCATCTCGACGATTGTCGACCTGCCCTTCTTTCTCCTGTTCGTGGTGGTACTGGCGATCATCGCCCCGCAGCTGGCGTGGATCGCCCCGGTCGCGGCGGTGATCATGGTCCTGCCCGGCCTGCTGCTGCAGAAAAAGCTGGCGGAGCTGGCAAAGCAGTCGGCCCATGAATCGACCCTGCGCAACGCGGTGCTGGTGGAGAGCGTGCAGGGGCTGGAGGACATCAAGCTGATGCAGGCGGAAAACCGCTTTTTGCAGCAGTGGAACAGCTATATCCAGATCACCGCCGAATCCGGCCTGCGCACCCGCGAGCTGACGCAGAACCTCATCAGCTGGGGGATGACCATCCAGAGCCTGGTTTACGCCGCCGTGATTGTGGTCGGCGCGCCGATGGTGATCGACGGCACCCTGACCACCGGCTCGGTGGTCGCCGCCTCGATGCTGGCCTCCCGCATGATCGCCCCGATGGCGACGCTGTGCGGCGTGCTGGCCCGCTGGCAGCAGGTCAAAGCGGCAAAAGAGGGGCTGGACAGCATCATGCAGCTTCCCACCGAAAACCAGCGCGAGGAGACGCCGATCCGCCAGGACGTGCTGCGCGGCCACTACCTCTTCGAGCAGGCGCAGTTCCGCTATCAGCCGGACGATCCGCGCATGGCGCTGCGCATTAACCGCCTGGAGATCGGGCCGGGTGAGAAAGTGGCGCTCCTCGGGCGCAACGGCGCGGGCAAATCGACCCTGCTGCAGGCGATGGCGGGCGGGATGGATCTGGCGGCGGGCGAGCTGCGGCTCGACGGCTTCAGCCTGCCGCATCTCGACGTGGCGGACGTGCGGCGCAACGTCGGCTTTATGACCCAGAACGCGCGGCTGTTTTACGGCACCCTGCGCGAGAACATCACCCTCGGCATGCCGCGCGCCACCGACGAAGAGATCTTCGAGGCGCTGGAGCTGACCGGCGCGGCGGGCTTCGTGCAGAAGCTGCCCAAGGGGCTGGACTACCCGATCATGGAAAACGGCGTGGGACTCTCCGGCGGGCAGCGCCAGTCGATTCTGCTGGCGCGAATGCTGCTGCGCGATCCGAATATTGTGCTGATGGATGAACCCACCGCCTCGCTGGACGAGCACACCGAGCGGGAATTCATCCAGCGTCTGGGCGACTGGCTCGGGCACCGCACCCTGATCGTCGCCACCCATCGCGTACCGGTGCTGGAGCTGGTGGAGCGCGTGGTCGTGTTGAAAGAGGGCATGCTGGTGATGGATGCGCCAAAAGCCCAGGCGCTGAGCAACAGCCGCATGCAGCAGCAACAGCAGCAGGCAGCAACCGGACGGGAGTGGAAAAATGAAAATCAGTCAGCGTGACGTGGCGGCAATGGACGATCTGGATAACGCCCTCGACTCCGAAAGCGGCTACACCGGCGCGCGTCGGATCGTGATCTTCTCGCTGCTGATGTTTGTGGTGCTGGGCGTCTGGGCGTGGTTTGGCGTGCTGGATGAGGTGTCAACCGGATCGGGGAAAGTGATCCCCAGCTCGCGCGAGCAGGTCTTACAGTCTCTCGACGGCGGGATCCTCACCGAGCTGAACGTCCACGAGGGCGATCAGGTGCAGGCCGGGCAGGTGCTGGCGCGGCTTGATCCGACCCGTTCCGAGTCAAACGTCGGCGAAAGCGCGGCGCGCTACCGCGCCTCGCTGGCCTCCAGCGCCCGCCTGTACGCCGAGGTAAACGATCTGCCGCTGAAATTCCCGCCTTCGCTGGCGAAATGGCCGGATCTGATTGCCGACGAAACCCGGCTGTACAACTCGCGCCGCGCGCAGCTGGAGGATACCCAGCGGGAGCTTCGCGCCGCGTTAGATCTGGCTAACAAAGAGCTGGCCATTACCCAGCGGCTGGTAAAGACAGGGGCCGCCAGCCACGTGGAGGTGCTGCGCCTGCAGCGGCAGAAAAGCGATCTGGAGCTGAAGCTCACCGACGTGCGTTCGCAGTATTACGTCCAGGCCCGCGAGGCGCTCTCGAAAGCCAACGCGGAGGTGGATATGGTCTCGGCGATCCTGAAAGGCCGTCAGGATTCCGTCACGCGCCTGACGGTGAAATCGCCGGTGCGCGGGATCGTGAAAAACATCAAGGTCACCACCATCGGCGGGGTGATCCCGCCCAACGGCGAGCTGATGGAGATCGTGCCGGTGGACGATCACCTGCTGATCGAAACCCGCCTCTCGCCGCGTGATATCGCTTTTATCCACCCGAACCAGGAGGCGCTGGTCAAAATCACCGCCTACGACTACGCCATTTACGGCGGGCTGCACGGCGTGGTCGAGACCATTTCCCCGGATACCATTCAGGACGAGGCCAAGCCGGAGGTGTTTTACTACCGGGTATTTATCCGCACCAGCCAGGATTACCTGGTCAATAAGGCGGGCAGGCATTTCTCGATTGTGCCGGGGATGATTGCGACAGTGGATATTAAAACCGGCGAGAAAACGGTGCTGGATTACATGATTAAACCGTTCAACCGGGCGAAAGAGGCGCTGAGGGAGCGGTAGTCAATCGCCGGGTGGCGGCTGCGCCTTACCCGGCCTACATGGTTTTCTCCCTCTCCCTGTGGGAGAGGGTTGGGGTGAGGGCATCAGACCGGAACCCTGGCGACATACACTCCAACATAGCGCGCAAATTTCCCGATAAAGACGCCGGCAAACATGCCGCCTGAGACGATCGCCAGCGCGCTCATGGCGGGCTGCTGCATCGTCTGGGGAGAGACTGCGCTCATCACGCCCAGCACATACTTCACCCCGAACGCCAGCATCATAAACGGCAGCGCGGTGTAGTCGGCCTGGCGGTAAAGGCTGCGCGGCGCCTCTGCGCGGGTAATCACAGCCTGCTTAATCAGGACATACCCCAGCGCGGCACCGGCAAGGATCCCCGCCGTCCACAATGCAACAGTCCCGGGAGTCAGCGTGCGATAGACTATCAGATCGTAAATATCCCAGATAAGAAAGATGCCCGGAATAATGGCAAGCCGCTCCAGCGTCACGGTGGCGGGCCGTCGGGCTTTAAGGCCGCGGGAGATAAGGAAGATAAACAGCACCCACACCCAGACGGGCGTGTGCGTCACAACACCGATCAGAAATTCAAACATGGAGATCTCCATGGACGATTGCGGCCCGTGCCGCCCTGAACGCGTATTGCGCATAACGGCAAAACCACCGTTATGCGCAGGTCTTTTACAGCGATTTTTTCAGGCGTCGAACCGCTTCTATCAGCTGCTCATCCGTTGGGGTGACGAATGACATGCGCAGCGTTGTCTGGTCCGGCTCGTTGCAGTAGAAAAATTCGCCCGGTACAAAGACTACGCCGTTACTTAAGGTTTTTTCCAGCCAGCGGGTAGTGTTCATGCCGTTGTTCATTTTCGCCCACAGGAACATGCCCCCCTTCGGCTTGTGGAACGACATCACGTCGCCCAGCTCGGCTTCCAGCTCCGTGGCGAACGTCCGGTATTTCTGGCGATAGGCCTCGCGGATCGTTTTAATCTGATCGGCCAGACGGCCGGTCTTCAGGTACTCGTACGTCATCAGCTGCGACAGCGTGCTGGTGTGCAGATCGGTGGTTTGCTTAAGGTTCACCACCGCGCGCTTCAGCCACTCCGGTACCACCACCCAGCCCACGCGGGTACCCGGCGCGAGGATTTTAGAGAAGGTGGAGGTATACACCACGTTCTCTTCGTTGCCGATATCTTTGGCATGGGCAATTAACGGGCGGAAGACGTCATCGGTATAGTTAATTTCGCTGTACGGATCGTCTTCGATAATCACGAAGTCATAGCGCTTCGAGAGTGCCACCAGCTGTTTGCGGCGCGCCTCAGACAGCGTAACGCCACCTGGGTTACCAAAGGTTGGAACGATATAGACCGCTTTGATGGTTTTCTTTGCCACCAACGCCTCAAGTTCATCGACCTTCATGCCGTCACCGTCGGTGCCGACGGATTCAAAGTTGGCCTGCGCCAGGCCAAAGACCTGCAGCGCAGCAAGATAGGTTGGACGCTCAACGACAACCGTATCGCCCGGATTCATTAACGCGCGCGCCAGCACGTCCAGAGATTGTTGAGAGCCAGAGGTAATGACGACATCATCGGCCTTACAGGTGATGCCGCGCCCCTCGCAGATGCGTTTAATTTCCTCGCGCAGCCCCGGCACGCCTTCCGTCAGGCCATACTGGAATGCTTCCCCAAAATGCTGCGATAAGACGGCATCAGAGGCAATTTTCAGCCCTTCGCGATCGAACAGGTCCGGGTTTGGGATACCCCCACCCAGCGAAATCACGCCCGCCATTTTGCTATGTTTTAATAATTCACGGATGGCAGAGGATTGCAGGCCCTGCGCGCTGCGGGCGAGTTTGTTTGCAGACATTCTTTGATTACCTTCTTTTTTTATATTGTGCCCAATCTTAGCAGAATATGGGCAATAAATTCCGTCAGCTTAGGCAGCGGCCGCAAATCCTGACGCCACAGTAAATGCACCGACCTCGGCGCGGGCGTGAACGGTTCCATTACCCGAACCAGCCTGCCGCTTGCCAGCTCTTCCGCCACCAGCACCTCCGGCTGCAGCAACAGCCCCGCCCCCGCGCGCGCCGCCATGCGTAAGCCATAGCCGTCATTGCATCGTAAAACGGCATCGCGCTTCCAGCGCACCTCCCCTTCCACGCCCGGCAGCCGCCACTCGTTGCGCGCGGTCCACACCGTGTGCGAAAGACAGAGGTGATCCACCAGATCGTCTGGCGTTTGCGGCGTGCCGTGTTGCGCTAAATAGTCCGGCGCGGCACAGATCACCATGTTGTAGGGGCACAGGTATTTCGCCACCAGATCGTCATTACGAATGTCGCCAATGCGAATGGCCAGATCGACGCCCTCTTCCACCAGATCGACCATCCGGTTAGTCAGATCCAGCTCGATGCGTACCTCCGGGTAGCGCTGCAAAAAGGATGCCGTCAGCGGGGCGATCGCGCAGCCGCCAAACGACGTAGGCGCCGTGACGCGCAGGGTGCCTGACGGCGTGGCACGCAGCCGTTCAACCGCGCTTTCGGCAATCGACACCTGCTCCAGAACCCGTCGGGCCTCTTCAAAATAGACGCGTCCGGCATCCGTCAGGCTCTGACGGCGCGTATTACGCTCCAGCAGGCGGGTGCCCAGCTGTGCTTCCAGCAGCGCAACGTATTTGCCCACCATCACCGCCGACATCTCCAGCCGTGCCGCCGCGCCGGTGAAGCTGCCGCTTTCCACCACGGCAATAAACGTCTCCATGCTGCGAAGCTTATCCATATTCCAAACCTCTGGTTAGCAATCTTCTAACTTTAGCCCAGTTTATCCGCATTTTAATTTATTAAAGAATGAAGGCTCACAACATAAGGAGTCGGCTATGAAAATCGTCATTATTGGTGCCAGCGGTACGGTCGGTCGTGCGGTAACGGATGAGCTGAGTCGTCGCCACGAGGTCATCCGCGTGGGCCGCACGCAGGGCGACGAGCAGGTGGATATCACCTCGCAGGCGAGCGTTCAGGCGCTGTTTGAGAAAATCGGCCCGGTGGATGCCATTGTGTCCGCCAGCGGCGGCCTCTACTTCGGCCCGCTCGCGACCATGAAGGACAGTGACTTCAACCAGGGCCTGCAGGATAAGCTGCTCGGGCAGGTGCGTCTGGCGCTGACCGGCCAGCACTACCTGAACGAAGGCGGCTCGATTACGTTGATAAGCGGGATCGTGGCGCACGAGCCGATTGCGCAGGGGGTAAATGCCACCACGGTGAACGCGGCGCTGGAAGGGTTTGTGCGCGCCGCAGCCTGCGAACTGCCGCGCGGGATCCGCATCAACCTGATTAGCCCAACGGTGCTCACCGAATCGGTCGACACGTACGATGGCTTCTTCCCGGGCTTCGAAAGCGTGCCTGCCGCCACGGTGGCGCAAGCCTATCGTCGCAGCGTGGAAGGCGTGCAGACCGGGCGGGTGTACAAGGTCGGCTACTGAGCCTTGCGGGCGGCGATCAGCACCAGCATCGGGCGCTCCGCCTCTTCGGCCAGCGCGGGCCAGGCGTCAATCTGCGCCTGCGTTGGCCCCCATTCGTTGACGTTGCTTATCGTTAATCCGGCTTTAATCAGCGCGTTAAGCGTGGTGCCCAGCGTACGATGGTATTTGATCACCCCGTCCGCCAGCCAGTTGCTGACGCGCTGGCCTTCGTCCTGATAATGATTCACGCCCCAGAACCGCTCGCCGTTATCGTCGGTCAGCCAGCCCTGACGCGAGGCGCAGGTGTAAATGGGGTGCTCCATCGAAAAGACCAGGCAGCCGCCGGGCTTAAGCGCGCGCTGAACCTTCGCAAACAGGGTATCCAGCTCCGGCAGGTAGTGCAGCGCCAGCGAGCTGTAGACCAGATCGAGGCTGTTCTCGTTGAGCTTGAGTGATTCCAGATCGCTACGCTGATAGTGAATCCGTGCGTCGTCAGTCAGTTCAGCCGCGCGGGCGAGCATCTTTTCTGAAATATCGACCCCCGTGACGTCAGCAGCGCCCAGCTCGCGCGCGGCGCGGCAGAACCAGCCGTAGCCGCAGCCGAGATCGACAACCGATTTACCGGTTAAAGCCGGCAGCATGGCCTTAAGCGCGGGCCACTCCGGCGCACCGTCCAGCCCCTGCACCGAGCGCGGAAGCTGGGCGTAGCCTTCGAAAAACGCCGGGTTGTCGTAGATGTTTTGTGCCATGGCAGATCCCTCTTTAATAATGTGACTGCCAGTATAAAACATTGCCGGGTGGCGCTGCGCTTACCCGGCCTACGATTTGAGGGTTTCAGTAGGCCGGGTAAGGCGAAGCCGCCACCCGGCTCGCTTTTAGCCCACCGTACCCCAGACCAGATTGCCCTTATGGAACGTCGCGGTGCGCGGGGAGATGCGCGCCACGGCTTCGGCGGAACAGGAGGCGTCCACCAGCACAAAGCTGGCGTCATCCTGCGCTTTCGGCCACACGCGTTCGCCTTTGTCGTTCAGCGGCAGCACGTCGCCGGTCGCAATTCCCAGCGCGCGGGAGAGCGTCTGCTCGTTCGGGCGAATATAGAGCTGGGCGTAGAGATTCGCTTTTTCCAGCATGTCCCCCAGACCGTACGGCGACCAGTGGTCGATTACGCTGTCGGTGCCGGTCATCACAAACACGCCCTTGTACCGCAGCTGCTTCAGCGGCATATGCAGGGTGCCAATCGGCACGGTGGAGGCGATAGTCACCTGCTGCGCCGCCATGCGGGTAGCAATCTCATCCACCTGCTGCTCGTTGAGCGTGGCCAGCGCGAAGGCGTGGCTGATGGTCAGCTTGCCCTTCAGTTGCGGGGTTTTCTCCACCGTTTCGACCATGTAATTCACCGCCGCCACGCCCGCCGGGCTGGTTTCGTGCAGGTGAATGTCCACCCCTTTGTCGTAGTCCAGCGCAATCTGGAACATCAGATCGAGAGATTTCTCCATCGCGCCGTCGACGTTGGTCGGGTCCAGCCCGCCCACGTAGTGCGCCCCGGCCTGCATCGCCTCGCGCATCAGCTTTTCGGAATTCGACAGCAGCAGGCCGTGCTGCGGAAAGGCAACGATCTCGCAGTCAAATCCGGGCTTGCGGCGCGCCAGCACCGCCTGCAGGTTTTCGAGATTCTTCAGGCCGGAGGTCGGCTCAATATTGCAATGGCTGCGGGCGAGGGTGGAGCCTTTTGACTGGATCAGGTCGATCAGCTTTTCCGCACGCTCCTGGGTGTAGGGCTGGAGCTCAGGCAGCAGCTTCTGTTCCAGGCGGATCATATCCTGAATGGTGGTGCCCGCCGGGCGGTTGAGGGAACGCCACGGGCCGCCGTAAAAGGTTTTATCCAGGTGAATGTGCATGTCGCGCATCGCCGGAAGCATCAGCTTTTTACCCGCGTCGTAGTGCGGCAGGGTCGCGTCGGCGTGGCTGCCGTTATCGCGCAGGGCGACAATTTTCCCGTCTTTGATCTCCAGCGTTTTCAGCTCGGTGCGGGTGCTCGTCGCCACGCTGCCGTCGAAGTTAAACCCGGCTTCGAGCAGCACGTTGTCCAGATAGTAATGTTTCGCGGTGATGGTCATCGGTTTACCCGTCTCGCAGGTTGGTTTTGCGGAGTCGGCAGCATACGCGACGGATCCGGTCGCGCCAAACAGCGCGCAGGCGGTCACCATTTTGCCGCTCTGGCTGATAAATTCACGGCGGCTTTTATTTTCACTCATCTTATCTTCCTTCATTAATAATATGGGTACCGGTTTCCCCGCGCAGCGCGGCGGGCAGGCAGTCCGGCGAGGTGATAATCACGCGCTTGCCGCCGTGGTGTAAAAACGCCAGCGAGGCGATGATTTTGGGCAGCATGCTGCCCGCCGGGAAATGGCCCTCGTCTTTGTAACGCGTCATCTGCGCCACGCTCACCGCGTCCAGCGCCTGCTGATTCGGCTTGCCAAAGTGGATGCACACCTTCTCCACGCCGGTGGTGATCACCAGCACGTCGGCGCGGATCTCGCGCGCCAGCAGCGCGGTGGAGAGATCTTTATCAATCACCGCGTCGACGCTCTGGTAATCGCCCTGCTCAGTGCGCACCACCGGAATACCGCCGCCGCCCGCGCCAATCACCACAAACCCTTTTTGCGTCAATGTCTTGATCGCATCGGCCTCGACAATGCGCAGCGGCTGCGGGGAGGCCACCACGCGACGATAGCCCCGGCCCGAATCCTCAACAAAATGCCAGTCCGGGTGCGCGCGCTGCAGCTCGTCGCGCTGCGCCTCGCTGAAGAACGCGCCGATCGGCTTCGTGGGGTGCGTGAAACCGGGATCGTTTTTATCCACCTCCACCTGCGTGACGACCGTGACCGCTTTTTGCTCCCCGCGCGCGGCAAGGCGGTTGTTCAGCGCCTGCTGAATGAGGTAGCCGATGCCGCCCTGGGTGTCCGCCACGCAGTTTGCCAGCGGGGTCAGCGGGAGCCCTTCCCGCTCGTGGGCGATTTCGGCGCGGCGCAGATCCAGCCCCACCTGCGGACCGTTGCCGTGGGTGAGCACGATGTCATAGTCGGAGGCCAGCATTTCGAGCACCGACTCTGCCACCGCTTTAACCGCCTGCGCCTGATGTTCAATCGACTGGCTGGCGTTGTCTTTGATAATGCTGTTGCCGCCGATGGCAACGACCATAAGCTCTTTCATACGTGCTCCTTCGCAACAGTACCCGACGCAGCGCTCGTCACTTCCCGGCTGTCGAGAAAATGCTTCACCACAAACATGCCGCCCATCATCAGATACGCGGTGACGAACATCAGCGAACTGCCTTCGGCAAAGCCCACCACCGGCGCGTGGATCACCCCGAACAGCGCCAGCAGTGCCCCGCCCGCGGCAGCCATGGCGCCGCGCAGCGGTTTATTGATGATGGCGAAAATGGCGATACAGCCCCAGAGCATACTGGCGAGCGGTGCCCCGTTCCCCAGATGGACGAGTCCTTCGTAGTAGATCCCTTTGCTGTGCAGCACGTCGGTACCGATTTTCGCGGCATTCGTGCCCGCCGCCCCCATCACGCTGTTCATCATGGTCAGCGCCCAGTTGGCGATCCACGGGAACAGGCAGATGAAGATCACGGGCACTTCCACTTTCGGCGTTTCCCTCACCACCTGGTTGGCGGTGACCACGCCGATAAACACCAGAATCGGTACGATGGCGGTCATCGGGATGATGGCGAGCATAAAGGCTCCCAGCCCGAACAGCGGCACGATGAACATGGTCACGCCGGAGGCCAGGGTGTAGCCGATGCTGGCGCCCATCGCTTTCCAGCCGGGATGGCCGACGTAGACCGTCACCGGGAACGGGTTGCCCATCAGGCAGCCGAGCATCGACGCCAGACCGTTCGCCAGCATCACCTTGCGCGTCGGGTATTCATCCCCCGCCGCGTGGGCACTTTCGATGTTCTCCAGGTCAAAGATGTAGTTCGCCAGACCCAGCGGCACGGCAGAGGCCAGATACGGCAGCGCGTGCGGCAAGCCCTGCAGGAAGCCCTCCACATGCACCTGCGGCGGGTTAAAGCCGAACGATGACATGGACGCTTTGATCGCTTCCGGGCTCTGCAGGCCGGAGATCCATGCCAGGGCCGTACCGGCAATCAGCAACAGCAGACCGGTCGGGATTTTGGCGAAAATCGGCTTTTTACCGAACCAGTTGATGAAGATCAGCAGCAGGACGATGAACGACACGGTCGGCGCTTCGAACGCCTGCAGCATCGGGTTCATCGCCAGCAGCAGCAGGCCCAGGCCGGAGAGGCACGACAGCAGCACGGTGCGCGGGATCATCTTGCGGATGGTTTCCCCGAGGAACGAACCGCCCGCCAGGATCATCGCCTCCACGAAGCACCACACCAGGCCAATCTGAATCGCGAACTCCGCATCGCCCGTTTGCTGATAGACCGGCATCAGCACCAGGAAGGTCACGGTAAAAATGGACGGCGCGCTGGGGCCGGACGGCAGCGCGGTGACGTCCGTGCGCCCGGTCTGGCGCGCCATCTGCATGCCGAACCACGCATAGCAAATACTCGCGGCCAATACCGCCAGCCCGAAGGCTGGCGCAATGCGTCCATAAACAATCTCCTTCGGGATGCCGACGACAAAAATGAGCAACCCCATCATGGTCAGCAGATTGGTCAGGTTGTTGGTCATCAACCCGAAATACGCCGCCCAGTCACCTCTTTTCCACTCCAGTTTCATGTTTTTCATGGATGCATGCCTTATAAAAAGTAGCGATCGCGGAAGGTCAACAGCGCCTTTTCAAAACAGCTAAACGGCGGGTGAACGATGCCCGCTCCAATCATGCCGATGCCCGCGTCTTTGTGGGCAATGGCGGTATTAATGACCGGCAGAATGCCGCTGCCCGCGACCTTCGTGATGTCGATGGCGGTCGGGATCCCCATAAAGGAGAGCAGCGGAATGGTGACGTTCGGGTTTTCGCCAAGAGTGATTTCGCGCATCTGACGGGAGAAGTCGATGGCTTCCTCCACCGTGCCGCCCACCAGGGCGACAATCGCCGGGGCCGTCGCCATCGCAAAGCCGCCGATGCCGTAGGTTTCGGTGATCGCGCTGTCGCCGATGTCCAGCCCGGAATCCTCCGGCTTATAGCCCGCGAACATCGGGCCAATCACCTGCTGCGCCGGGCCGGTGAACCACTGCCCCGGCAGGCCGGAGACGCGCAGGCCGAACTCGTAGCCGTTGCGCGCCATGGTGGTCACGACGGTGCTGTATTCAATGCCGTGGGCAGCGTCCAGCGCGGCTTTACACATCGCCATCCACGTCGGGCCGGAGAAGTAGTCGCTGCTGGCGACAAACTCGAATACCTCGCGCTGCTGCGCTACCGGGTAGCCCGCCTGGATCAGCCCCGGCGTCAGCGCCTGGATCAGCAGCGTGGTGCCCGCGTTGTTGCGGTTGTGGCACTCGTCGCCCATGTGCAGCGCCTGGGCCAGCATCAGGCGCAGGTCGATTTCGCCGATAATCTTCATCGCGTCGCGCAGCATCGGGCCAAGCACGTCGCGCATCCAGTTCAGGCGATCGATGACGCTCTGGTCGTTGGCCCCCATGCGCAGGATCTTCGCCATCTGCTCGCTGAGGTTGGTGAACGCGCGGTTGCCGTAGGTTTTGTTCTCCACGATGTGCATAAACATCGACGCGGAGGTGACGCCCGCCATGGAGCCCACGCAGTCGTGCTCGTGGCACGGCGAGAAGGCGATCTCCCCGGAGGCGGCAAGCCTGGCCGCATCCTCCAGATCCGTCGCCAGACCTTCAAACACCAGCGCACCGGTGACCGCGCCCTTCATCGCGCCGCACATGTTTTCCCAGGAGACTGGCGGACCGGCGTGCAGAATGGTGGTGCGGGTCATCCCCGGCACAACGTTAATCGCCTGGTCATAGCCCACCAGCACCGGATGGGACTGAATAATGCGCTCCAGGGCGATTTGGTTAGCGGCGGCAATCTTCTCCGCCAGCGGTTTTTTCGCCAGCTGGTCGAGCGCTTCCACCACCTGCATATTGCCCTGCCCCGGCGGCGTCCAGTCGAGCTGGGTCACGGGTACGTGCTGCTTTTTAAGATCGTCGCTGAACATCGCAATGCCGACGTTAATGACGTTCAGCGGCTGGTTGAATAAGGTGGTCATTATGCGTTCTCCCCTTTGCAGACAAATTCGCGTGCGAGTAATCCGGTATTGGTGCTGCTGCTGGCCCAGATGACGCCTGCGTCGGTCAGCATCTGGCACTGCTGCGCCAGCGACTGCGGATCCTGGTCGGTGCCGAGCACGTAGCCGAGGATCTCAAGCGGACGGTTATCGGCCTTCGCGATAGCCTGCGCCTCTTTGATCGCCTCGATCATCACCCCTACCGGATCTTCGTGCGCGCCGAAGCCCAGCACGAAGTCCATCACGATGACGCCCACTTCCGGATCGCGCGCCTCCTGCAGCAGGCGGCTGATGCGGTTGGTCGGGTCGATCATCGGGTGCGGCCTGCCGTTGGTGAACTCATCGTCGCCAAAGTCGAGGAAGGTATGGGCTTTACTGACGCTTATGTCGCTCAGGCGCTTAGCCGGATCCGGCTGGATGTTGCTGTAGACGTCGTCGAATTTCGCAAGCGCCGCAAACATCGCCTCGTCGCACAGGGTGCCGCCGCAGAACAGGCCGCGAATGTACTTCTGCTGCGGGGTCAGGCGGGCGCGCACCTCTTCGATCAATGGCCAGTTGAGCGGGTGCAGATCGAGGGACTCTTTTTTGATGCCGGTAAGCAAAACGGCCTTCAGCGCCGCCTCTTTGGTGCCGCGCGCAAACTGCAGGCCGTCCTCATCGGCGGGCGGTTCATTGCGCCCGAGGAAGCAAACAACCACCTGCTTGCGGCAGGCTTTGGCGCGTGCCAGCACCTTCTCTGCCACGGCTGGCGCCGGCGGCTTGGAGATCAGCGCAATCACCTCTGTGCCCTCGTCGGCTTCCAGCGTGTCGATGGCGTCGAGCATCATCAGGCCGCCGATCTTCTCGCTAAGATCGCGCCCGCCGGTGCCAATCAGCTGCGACACGCCGCCGCCGAATTCATGGATGCGCACGCTTAGCTCCTGGCTGCCGGTGCCGGACGCGCCGACGATGCCAATCGGCCCGCGACGCACCGTGTTGGCGAAGCACAATCCCGCGCCGTTGATGATGGCGGTGCCGCAGTCCGGCCCCATCATCAGCAGCCCTTTCTTATGCGCCAGCTGCTTCAGCGCCAGCTCGTCGTCGAGCGACACGTTATCGGAGAAGAGCATCACGTTGAGATCGTTTTCCAGCGCCTGGCGCGCTTCGCGGGCAGCGAAGGTGCCGTTGACGGAAATCACCGCGAGGTTGCTCTCCGGGCGATGTTTTTTGGCGCTGGCAATCGTCGCGTAGCGCGCTTCATGGGAGCCCGCGGGCTCTTTACGCGTAAACAGCGCTTCGATGGCCGCCAGGGTTTCATCATTTGCCGCGTCGCCTTTAATGACGATCATCAGGTCGCCGTTTTTCGCCTCATTTAATTCCGGCGTTAACAGCCCGAGGTTTTTTAATACGCCCTTATTCATCTCCGTCGCCATGGCGACAAAAGCCTGCTCGACGCCCGGCAATTTATTGGCTTTGGTGGAAACGGACATTAATGACACGGAGTCATAATACGTATTCTTTTTAATCACGATTTTCGTTGGCATTATTTGCACCTGTTTACGGATAAAAGGAGGCCGCCGTCGTGCAAAATGCACGTCGGTAAAAATGCTTTTTTAAATTAGCGGCCAGCCGGAACGGGCTGACCGATCGTTTTACGCGCCCGCCGCCAGCAGCAGGTCGGCAATCTCAGTGAAGCCTTTCTCCCGCGCCAGTTCGAGCGGGGTTTTGCCGTATTTGTCGGTCATGTGCGGGTTCGCGCCGTGATCCAGCAGCAGCTTCACAATCTCTTGCTGTTTCGCACCGCCGTCGTTTAACACGATGGCTTCCAGCAGCGGCGTCCAGCCGACAAAGTTGGTGTGGTTAACGTTAATGTCGGTTTTTTCCAGCAGCTCGCGCACGATCTCCACGTGCCCTTTTTCACTGGCAGGGGTAATGCCCACGCCGCCGAAGCGGGTAAGGCGGTCGAGATCCGGATTCGCGGGTAATACCAGCCGCAGGAGGGTTAAATCGTTCGTCAGGCAGCTGATCAGGAAGGGGTTAAAACAGGTCTGGTCCTGTTTATCAATATCTGCCCCGGCGGCAATTAATAACGCCACGCAGGAATAGTGTTTTTTCAGGCTGGCAATCGTAACGGCGGTTCTTTTCTGGCGGTTAGTGGCGTTAATATCCACGCCTTTTTCCAGACAGGCTTTTAGCGCATCGCTATTTCCCTCTTCTGCCGCCAGCAGAAATTCCGTAACCAGTTCAGTTGCAGACATATTCAGACTCCCGATGTTTTATTGCTCTTGACCCGAGAATAGCAACAGCCTGGTCATAAAAGAATCCGCTTAAAAATGATTCATCGACAGTGAATTCATTGTTGAGATAAATTCAACAGTCGGGATAAAACGTGCGTCCGTGCAACCTTTTTCTTATGTTTAACCGCTTTTTAGCGCCTCAGGCTGCATTATTCTTATGGTTGAAAAAGCCTTGCATGACGCGGCTCTGAGTAAAGAGTCAGAACTGTGATCGGCTTCAAATGTGTTGTAAAGGCGTTGTTAAAATATGTTCAAAACTGATGACTGAGGAAGCTGTGATATGAATTCCATCTTTACCGAAGAGAACCTGCTGGCCTTTACCACCGCCGCACGCTTCGGCAGCTTCAGCAAGGCGGCTGCCGAGCTGGGCGTCACCACCTCCGCCATCAGTTACACCATCAAGCGGATGGAAACCGGGCTGGACGTGGTGCTGTTTGTGCGTAACACGCGCAGCATTGAGCTGACCGAGTCCGGGTTCTACTTTTACCGCAAAGCCACCGACCTGCTTAACGACTTCCACGCCATCAAGCGCGGGATTGATACCATTTCACAGGGCATCGAGGCGCGGGTGCGCATCTGTATCAACCAGCTGTTATATACGCCGCGCCATACCGCGCGGCTGCTGCAGGTGCTGAAAAAGCAGTTTCCCACCTGCCAGATCACCGTCACCACCGAGGTCTATAACGGCGTGTGGGACTCCATCATCAACAACCAGGCCAATATCGCCATTGGCGCACCGGACACGCTGCTCGACGGCGGCGGAATTGACTACACCGAGATCGGCGCTATTCGCTGGGTGTTTGCCATCGCGCCGGCGCATCCGCTGGCGTTCGTTCCGGAACCGATAGCGGAGAGCCAGCTGCGCCTGTATCCCAACATCATGGTGGAAGATACCGCACACACCATTAACAAGAAGGTGGGCTGGCTGCTGCACGGTCAGGAGGCGATTCTGGTGCCGGACTTTAATACCAAATGCCAGTGTCAGATCCTGGGAGAGGGGATAGGTTTTTTACCGGAGTATATGGCGCGGGACGCGGTGGAAGACGGGCTGCTGGTGACGCGGCGTATCAATAACCCGCGTCAGGACTCGCGCATGCTGCTCGCCACGCAGCATGCCGCGACTGGCCAGGTCACGCGCTGGATCAAACAGCAGTTTGGTCCAGCGGGTGTGCTGACCGATATCTATAGCGATTTACTGTGGCGCGCTTAGCTTTTGCTCTGTACCCAAAATGCGTGAATGAGGCCGGGGAAGTAGCCCAGCAGCGTCAGAAGAATGTTGATGATAAACGCCCAGCCAAGCCCTTTGCCCAACAGCACGCCCAGCGGCGGCAGCAGGATGGTAAAAACAATACGCCAAAAACCCATATTAACACTCCGTGCAAGCTAATCCATTGAAAATAATAGAGAGAACCCTTTCTAAGCATAGCCAGTTTACCTGTCTGCGCCAGTTCCCTGCTCCGCGTTTACCCTCTTTTACGCTTTTGACGCTGGCGTAATGCGCACAATTACTTTAGCATTACCTTAATTAAGCAAACTCTAAAGTACTATGACTGAACTCGAACAGCTTCAGGCCAGCGCAGAGCAGGCCGCAACGCTTTTAAAAGCGATGAGCAACCCGCGTCGGCTGCTGATCCTCTGCACGCTGTGCGGCGCCCCCGGCACCAGCGCGGGGGAGCTGGCCCGCGCGACGGGTCTGAGCCCTTCCGCCACGTCGCAGCATCTGGCGCGCATGCGTGAGGAAGGCCTGATCGCCAGCACCCGCGAGGCGCAGCGCATTCTCTATTTCATTAAAAACGACGCGGTGCATCAGCTCATCAGCACCCTGAAAACCCTTTATTGCCCGTAAGGAGCCGCCATGTCACTTCCCCTTCTTTCGCCGCGCGAGGCCAATGCCCGCATCGCCGATGGCGCAAAACTGATTGATATTCGTGATGCCGACGAGTACGCCCGCGAGCATATTCCCGCCGCGCAGTCCGTGCCGCTGAATACCTTACCCGGCGGACTTAAAACGCAGGCGGGCGAAACGGTGATTTTTCACTGCCAGTCTGGAGCCCGCACCTCAGGCAATGCCGATCGCCTTGCGCAGGCGGCCGCCCCCGCTCAGGCATTTGTGGTCGAAGGAGGCATTCAGGGCTGGAAGCAGGCGGGTCTGCAGACAGTCGAAGACAAAACCCAGCCGCTGCCGCTGATGCGTCAGGTGCAAATCGCTGCCGGGCTGCTCATTCTCTGCGGCGTAGTGCTGGGCTATAGCGTCTCAGACGGCTTTTTCCTGCTCAGCGGCTTCGTGGGGGCCGGGCTGCTGTTCGCCGGTGTGACCGGTTTTTGCGGCATGGCGCGGCTGCTGAAGGTGATGCCCTGGAACCGGCGTACCTCATAAGCAGTAATCGGTGAAATACGCTGTACCCGGTGTCATACGTGGGCTAAGGTGAAGATCGCTAAAACGATGAGGAGGTAATATGTTTTCTGTCGGTGATTATGTACAACCGCGTAAAGGCGGCCCGAAGCTGAAAGTGCTTGAAGTGAATGGTGACAGCGTGGTGGCGGTACAGGCCAGCAATGAACAAGGCGAGAAATATACCCTGAAAGCCGCCGAGCTGGCACCGTATACCGAAGACGGTGATTTCGGCGTCTGCTGAAAAGAGTGCCGGGCGGTATGTTCCGCCCGGTTCACGCATTAGATCAGAAAATCATCCAGTGATTTCCCCTCTGCCAGCGCGCTGGCAATAGGCTTCGGCGTACGGCCCTGGCCGGTCCACGTTTTCTCTTCACCGTTCTGGTCAATAAAGCGGTATTTCGCTTCACGCGGCTTACGCTTTTTCGTGGATTTACCCGTCTGCGCCAGTTCAGAGCCCAGCAGATCGGTCGGTGAAATACCATCGGCTTTCATCCGCTCCAGCAGGGCATTAATTTTCTCCTGCTGCTCGGCTCTCTGCTGCTCTAATTCCGCCAGCTCACTACGTTTCTCTTCAGCAACGACCCTGACTTTTTCCAGCATTTCCTCAAGAACGTCCAGGGATAATTCGCGTGCCATGGCGCGCAGAGTTCGGATATTATTAAGATTCTGTAACGTCAAAGACATATTATTTGAAAACCTTTTGTTTAGGGTAAATAGATAAATCACCGACAGAATAATTCATTTCCGGTGAAATATCTACCCGCGGGCTGCCCTGCCAATAGCGTAAATATGTTTAACTGTCGCCGTTAATATTATCTTATAACGTCTGAGCGATACGCAGGGATTCAATCATCACTGCAATATAAAGGGTCGACCTTAATCAAAATTTCAGCATTCTGCGCTACCCACAAAAGCACTGACTTACCTTTCAACATCAAGATAGTTAACCCCATGATTTAAAACAAAAAACTATCGCACGAGACAGATTATAACGAAGCGAACAAAAAACCATCAATTTTAGAGAATTTTGTGGACAAAACGCGATTAAATAAAAATTAATCACTAGTTGTTAGTTCAAACGTAGAGATATACGCTATACACGTCAAACAAACCAACCTAAAGCACTAACCGCTTCGGGAAAATCGTTTCTTTTGTGTTCTTCTCAAGGAGTTCAGACATGTTCTCACCGCAATCACGCCTTCGCCATGCTGTGGCGGATACTTTCGCGATGGTTGTCTACTGTTCCGTTGTGAACATGTTGATCGAAATATTCCTCTCCGGAATGTCCTTCGAGCAGTCACTTTCTTCTCGTCTGGTGGCGATTCCGGTCAATATTATTATTGCCTGGCCTTACGGTTTATACCGCGATGCCGTCATGCGCTTCGCGCGGCGTATCAGCCCCGCAGGCTGGGTGAAAAACCTGGCAGACGTTCTGGCCTATGTGACGTTCCAGTCGCCGGTTTACGTGGCCATTCTGCTGACGGTGGGCGCGGACTGGCACCAGATCGCGGCGGCGGTCAGTTCGAATATTGTGATTTCAATGCTGATGGGGGCGGTGTATGGCTATTTCCTCGACTACTGTCGCCGCCTGTTTAAGGTCAGCCAGTACAGCCAGGCTAAAGCGTGATGTGAAGCGACTGGCGCAGGCCAGTCGCAAATTTACTGTACGTCGCCAAACAGTCCCTTCAAAAACCGTTCCAGCGCCATGCGTGAACTGAAGCCATGCGGAATACCATAATGCTCATGCGTCTCTCCGCCTAAATAGAGCGGAAATTGCTGATAATGATCGCAGGTTTTAATATCCGAGGCAGGCTCAGCAAATGACAGACTTCTGTCTTTCAGCGTCGGGTGAATAATGAGAGCGGTACGTCCCATTCTTGCTTCACGATTAACGTAAACATAATTCTCGCCACGGCGATATCCATACGCTTTTGGCGTCACCTCATCCATGGTGAATCCCTCTTTTTCAAGAACGCGTGCCACCTCGTCAGGTCGTAAATACATATCTTTTCCTCGTTATCTTTTCCTGCCCGGCAACCTTACAGTATTCAGCATTAGCAGGGCTTTCAGAATAGTCCATAAACTGGCGGATATCGCGTGATGCGCTTCAGATATTAAATTTCTGAACTAAACTGAACGGGAACACAAAATTACGGAGGATCGTATGTTTAACAGACCGAACCGAAACGATATTAACGACGACGCTCAGGATATTCGTAATGATGTCAGCCAATTAGCAGACACGCTGGAAGAGGTGCTGAAATCCTGGGGGAGTGACGCGAAGGACGAAGCGGATGCCGCAAAACGTAAGGCTCAGTCTCTGCTCCGTGAAACCCGCGCACGCCTAAATGGCCGCACGCGTACCACACAGGCTGCCTGCGATGCGGTCAGCTGCGCAACGACCTTCGTGCGCGAAAAACCGCTCTGCACGCTCGGCACGGTAGCGGCAGTCGGGATCTTCGTCGGCGCTCTGCTTAGCCTGCGTAAGTAAGCGCGAGCCATCAGCCCCGGTCGCCGCTGGCACCGGGGCTTTTTAATGCCCGCAAGCCTGAAAAACCCGTACAACATCCCCTGCCCGCTGTGCTCATCATCAGGGCATCATCAATCTAAATTTCCCATATCTTGTATGGTTGAAACTTAAGACAACTACATCTAGTATTCCTTTTAGCAAGATACACACAACCTGACGCGATGATTCGCGCCGCTCTCTCATTTTAAATGGAAATACGAATCATGAGCATTATTATTTACACTCGTAACGATTGTGTTCAGTGCCACGCGACCAAACGGGCGATGGAAAGCCGCGGCGTGGCGTTTGAGATGGTGAATATTGACCAGCAGCCCGAGGCCGCCGATACCCTTCGCGCGCAGGGTTTCCGTCAGCTTCCGGTGGTGGTGGCCGGGGAGACCAGCTGGTCTGGCTTCCGTCCGGACATGATCAACCGCATCGCCGCGCAGGCCGCACGGGCATGATTCGGCTGGTCTTCTTCTCCAGCAGCTCGGAAAACACGCTCCGTTTTATTGAGCGCGTCGGGCTGCCTGCGGTGCGCATTCCCCTTAACGAGCGGGAGCGCATCCGGGTAGAAGAACCGTACATTCTGGTGGTGCCCAGCTACGGCGGCGGCGGTACGGCGGGCGCAGTGCCTCGTCAGGTGATCCGCTTTCTGAACGATCCGCATAACCGCGGGCTAATCCGAGGCGTGATCGCGGCGGGTAATCGCAATTTCGGCGATGCCTTTGGCCGCGCCGGAGATGTCATCTCTCAAAAATGCGGCGTGCCGTATCTCTATCGCTTTGAGCTGATGGGGACACAGCAGGACGTCGAAAACGTGCGTAAAGGAGTGAACGAATTTTGGCAACGACAACCGCAGAACGGGTAATACAGGCGACGCCGGATTACCACGCATTAAACGCGATGCTTAACCTCTATGACCGGGAGGGACGCATTCAGTTTGATAAAGACCGTGAGGCGGTGGACGCCTTTTTTGCCGCCCACGTGCGGCCCAACAGCGTGACCTTCGCGAGCCAGGATGAACGTCTCGACCACCTGGTTAACGAAGGTTACTACGACGCCCGCGTCCTCACCCGCTACGCACGCGCCTTCGTCGTGAAGCTGTTTGAACGCGCCCACGCCAGCGGCTTTCGTTTCCAGACGTTCCTTGGCGCGTGGAAGTTCTACACCAGCTACACCCTGAAGACCTTCGACGGTAAGCGCTACTTAGAAAGCTTTGAAGATCGCGTGGTGATGGTCGCGTTGACCCTGGCGCAGGGCGATGAAGCGCTGGCGCAACAGCTCACCGACGAGATCCTCTCCGGCCGCTTCCAGCCTGCCACGCCGACCTTTCTCAACTGCGGCAAAGCCCAGCGCGGCGAGCTGGTCTCCTGCTTCCTGCTGCGCATTGAAGATAATATGGAGTCGATAGGCCGCGCGGTGAACTCGGCGCTGCAGCTCTCCAAACGCGGCGGCGGCGTGGCGTTTCTGCTCTCGAACCTGCGTGAAGCGGGCGCGCCGATTAAGCGCATCGAAAACCAGTCCTCCGGCGTGATCCCGGTCATGAAGATGCTGGAAGATGCCTTCTCCTACGCCAACCAGCTTGGCGCGCGTCAGGGCGCGGGTGCGGTTTATCTGCACGCGCACCACCCCGACATTCTGCGTTTCCTCGATACCAAGCGCGAAAACGCCGACGAAAAAATCCGCATCAAAACCCTGTCGCTGGGCGTGGTGATCCCGGATATCACCTTTAAGCTCGCCAAAGAGAATGCCGAGATGGCGCTTTTCTCGCCGTATGACGTTGAGCGAATTTACGGCAAAGCCTTTGGCGACGTAGCCATCAGCGAGCTGTACGACGAGCTGCTGGCCGACGATCGCATCCGCAAAAAAACCATCAACGCCCGCGATTTCTTCCAGACGCTTGCCGAAATTCAGTTTGAGTCCGGCTATCCGTACATCATGTACGAGGACACGGTGAACCGCGCAAACCCAATTGCCGGGCGCATCAACATGAGCAACCTGTGCTCGGAGATTTTGCAGGTCAACAGCGCCTCCCGCTATGACGAGAATCTGGACTACGCGGAGATCGGCAAAGACATCTCCTGCAACCTCGGGTCGCTGAATATCGCCCACACCATGGATTCCCCCGACTTTGGCCGCACGATAGAAACCGCCATTCGCGGGCTGACGGCGGTGTCGGACATGAGCCATATCCGCAGCGTGCCGTCCATCGAGGCGGGCAACGCCGCGTCGCACGCCATTGGCCTCGGGCAGATGAACCTGCACGGCTACCTGGCGCGGGAAGGCATCGCCTACGGCAGCCCGGAAGGGCTGGACTTCACCAACCTCTATTTTTACACCGTCACATGGCACGCGCTGCATACCTCGATGATGCTGGCGCGCGAGCGCAACCAGCGTTTCGCGGGCTTTGAACAGTCGCGCTACGCCAGCGGAGAGTATTTCAGCCAGTATCTGGAAGGCGACTGGCAGCCGAAAACGGCGCGAGTAAGGGAGCTGTTTGCCCGCGCCGGGATCGTTCTGCCCACGCGCGAGATGTGGCAGCAGCTGCGTGATGACGTGATGCGCTACGGCATCTACAACCAGAACCTGCAGGCGGTGCCGCCAACCGGCTCTATCTCCTACATCAACCACGCCACGTCGAGCATTCACCCGATCGTGTCGAAGATTGAAATTCGCAAAGAAGGCAAAACCGGACGCGTTTACTACCCTGCCCCGTTTATGACCAACGAGAACCTGGCGCTGTATCAGGACGCATACGAGATTGGCCCGGAAAAAATCATCGATACCTACGCCGAGGCGACGAAACACGTGGATCAGGGGCTGTCGCTGACGCTGTTCTTCCCGGATACCGCCACCACGCGGGACATCAACAAAGCGCAAATCTACGCCTGGAAGAAAGGTATCAAGACGCTCTACTACATTCGCCTGCGCCAGCTTGCGCTGGAAGGCACCGAAATCGAAGGCTGCGTGTCCTGCGCGCTGTAAGGAGAAAGGATGAAACTGTCACGCGTGAGCGCCGTTAACTGGAACAAGATCCAGGACGACAAAGATCTGGAAGTGTGGAACCGCCTGACCAGCAACTTCTGGCTGCCGGAAAAGGTTCCGCTCTCCAACGATATTCCGGCCTGGCAAACCCTGAGCCACACCGAGCAGCAGCTAACGATCCGCGTCTTTACCGGCCTGACGCTGCTGGACACCATTCAGAATACCGTTGGCGCACCGGCTCTGATGGGTGACGCGCTGACGCCGCACGAAGAGGCGGTGATGTCGAACATTAGCTTTATGGAGGCGGTGCACGCCCGCTCCTACAGCTCGATTTTCTCCACGCTGTGCCAGACCAAAGACGTGGACGCGGCCTACGCCTGGAGCGAAGCGAGCGAGTCGTTACAAAGAAAGGCGGAGCTGGTACTGGCGTATTATCGGGCCGACGAGCCGCTGAAGAAGAAGATCGCCAGCGTGTTTCTGGAATCATTCCTCTTCTATTCTGGCTTCTGGCTGCCCATGTACTGGTCGAGCCGAGGCAAGCTCACCAACACCGCCGATTTGATTCGCCTCATCATTCGGGATGAAGCGGTGCACGGGTATTACATCGGCTATAAGTATCAGAAAGGGCTGGAAAAGGTCAGCGACGCGGAGCGCGAGGAGCTTAAAGGGTTTGCGCTCGATTTGCTGATGGATCTGTACGACAACGAGCTGAGCTATACCGAGGAACTCTACGCCGGCACCGGCTGGGAGGAAGACGTCAACGCTTTCCTTTGCTACAACGCCAACAAGGCGCTGATGAACCTGGGTTACGAGGCGCTGTTTCCGCCGGAAATGGCGGAGGTTAACCCGGCGATTCTCTCCGCGCTGTCGCCCAACGCCGACGAAAACCACGATTTCTTCTCCGGCTCGGGTTCGTCGTACGTGATGGGCAAAGCGGTGGAAACCGAGGATGATGACTGGGATTTTTAATGAACGTTAACGTTCGTTAATTTAATATAAACCCAACAATTTCCTCTCCAATATTTACAAAACAACTACACTGTCATTTCCGCGCCCTATTCGCCTGAATCACCCGATTCAGGCGAAATTCCCCGATGCCGCAGCAAAAAATTGAGAAAAATTCAAATCCCGCTCAGCCCTTTACTCATGGGAAATTCAGCCATTTCGCCTCCCTGAAAATTTACGTCATAAGCAAACCCAGGGTTGTCTCAGATTCTCAGTATGTTAGGGTTATGCCCGTTAACAATTTACCATGGTAATCATATCGACATAAACAAATAACAGGACACTCTCTATTGCATGGCAATTAAATTAGAAGTGAAAAATCTTTATAAAGTATTTGGCGAGCATCCTCAGCGCGCATTCAAATATATTGAGAAAGGCCTTTCGAAAGAGCAAATTCTGGAAAAAACCGGGCTATCGCTTGGCGTTAAAGACGCCAGTCTGGCCATTGAAGAAGGCGAGATTTTTGTCATCATGGGATTATCCGGTTCGGGTAAATCCACTATGGTTCGCCTTCTCAATCGCCTGATTGAACCCACCCGCGGACAGGTGCTGATTGACGGCGTGGATATCGCCAGAATATCAGACGCCGAGCTTCGCGAGGTGCGCAGAAAGAAGATTGCGATGGTATTCCAGTCATTCGCACTGATGCCACATATGACGGTGCTGGATAATACCGCTTTCGGCATGGAATTAGCCGGCACACCCGCGCAGGAACGTCAGGAAAAAGCCCTTGATGCCCTGCGTCAGGTTGGGCTGGAAAATTATGCGCATGCGTACCCGGATGAACTTTCCGGCGGCATGCGTCAGCGCGTGGGATTAGCCCGCGCATTAGCCATTAATCCAGACATTTTATTAATGGACGAAGCCTTCTCTGCCCTCGATCCGTTAATTCGCACCGAGATGCAGGATGAGCTGGTAAAATTACAGGCGAAACATCAGCGGACCATTGTCTTTATTTCCCACGATTTGGATGAAGCCATGCGTATTGGCGACCGTATTGCCATTATGCAAAACGGTGAAGTGGTGCAGGTCGGCACGCCGGATGAAATACTCAATAATCCGGCGAATGATTATGTGCGCACCTTCTTCCGCGGCGTGGATATTAGCCAGGTCTTTAGCGCCAAAGATATTGCCCGTCGAACGCCAAACGGCATTATTCGTAAAACCCCAGGCTTCGGCCCGCGCTCGGCGCTTAAGCTGCTGCAGGACGAAGACCGTGAATACGGTTATCTGGTTGAACGCGGCAATAAATTTGTCGGCGTTGTCTCCATCGACTCTCTGAAAACCGCGCTCAGCGAAAACCAGGGGATCGATGCGGCGTTGATTGACGCTCCGCTTGCCGTGGACGCCGAAACGCCGCTCAGCGAGTTGCTCTCTCACGTGGGGCAGGCGCCGTGCGCCGTGCCGGTGGTGGGTGAGGAACAACAGTACGTCGGCATCATCTCAAAACGGATGCTGCTGCAGGCTTTAGATCGCGAGGGGGCAAATAATGGCTGATCAAACTAACCCGTGGGGCACCACTGAAGCGGCGGACAACGCTGCGCAATCCGCCGACGCGTGGGGTTCCACGCCAGCACCCGCCGACGGTGGCGGTGCGGCGGACTGGCTGAACAGCGCACCCGCGCCTGCGCCAGAGCACTTCAATATTATGGATCCGTTCCACAAAACGCTGATCCCGCTGGACAGCTGGGTCACGGAGGGGATCGACTGGGTGGTCACGCACTTCCGCCCGGTTTTCCAGGGGATCCGCATCCCGGTGGATTACATCCTGAACGGCTTCCAGCAGCTGATGCTGGGCATGCCGGCACCGGTGGCGATTATCCTGTTCTCCCTGATCGCCTGGCAGTTTGGCAGCGCCGGGATGGGTGTCGCCACGCTGATTTCGCTGATTGCCATCGGCGCGATTGGGGCCTGGTCGCAGGCGATGATCACCCTGGCGCTGGTGCTGACCGCCCTGCTCTTCTGCATCGTCATCGGCCTGCCGATGGGGATCTGGCTGGCGCGCAGCCCGCGGGCCGCGAAGATTATCCGCCCGCTGCTGGATGCAATGCAGACCACCCCGGCATTCGTCTATCTGGTGCCGATTGTGATGCTGTTCGGCATCGGCAACGTGCCGGGCGTGGTGGTCACCATTATCTTTGCCCTGCCGCCGATTATTCGTCTGACCATTCTCGGGATCAATCAGGTGCCTGCGGATCTGATCGAAGCGTCACGCTCGTTCGGCGCCAGCCCGCGCCAGATGCTGTTTAAGGTTCAGCTCCCGCTGGCGATGCCGACCATCATGGCGGGCGTTAACCAGACGCTGATGCTGGCCCTTTCGATGGTGGTGATTGCCTCGATGATCGCCGTTGGCGGTCTCGGTCAGATGGTGCTGCGCGGCATTGGCCGTCTCGACATGGGGCTGGCTACCGTCGGCGGCGTCGGGATTGTGATCCTCGCCATTATTCTTGACCGCCTGACCCAGGCCGTCGGTCGCGATTCACGCAGTCGCGGCAACCGTCGCTGGTATTCCACCGGCCCTGTTGGGTTACTCACCCGCCCCTTTAGAAAATAAGGAACAACGATGCGACATAACGTACTTTTTGCCACAGCGTTTGCCACCCTTGTCTCCACCAGCACGTTCGCGGCTGACCTGCCGGGCAAAGGCATTACCGTGCAGCCGGTGCAGAGCACTATTTCGGAAGAGAGCTTCCAGACCCTGCTGGTCAGCCGGGCGCTGGAAAAACTGGGCTATACGGTTAACACGCCGAGCGAAGTGGATTACAACGTGGGCTACACCTCAATTGCCTCCGGTGACGCCACCTTTACCGCCGTAAACTGGCAGCCGCTGCATGACGATATGTATGCCGCCGCCGGTGGCGATAAGAAATTCTACCGTGAAGGCACCTTTGTCACCGGCGCGGCGCAGGGGTATCTGATCGACAAGAAAACCGCCGACCAGTACCACATCACCAACATCGAACAGCTGAAGGATCCGAAGATCGCCAAACTGTTTGACACCAACGGTGACGGCAAGGCCGACATGATGGGCTGCTCGCCGGGCTGGGGCTGCGAAGCGGTGATTAACCACCAGAACAAGGCGTTCGATCTGGCGAAAACGGTCGACGTGAGCCACGGCAACTATTCAGCGATGATGGCCGACACCATTGCCCGCTTCAAAGAGGGTAAACCGGTGATCTACTACACCTGGACGCCGTACTGGGTGAGCGACGTGCTGAAGCCGGGTAAAGACGTGGTGTGGCTGCAGGTGCCGTTCTCCTCCCTGCCGGGCGAGCAGAAAGATATCGACACCACACTGCCGAACGGCATGAACTACGGCTTCCCGGTGAACACCATGCATATCGTGGCGAACAAAGCCTGGGCGGAGAAAAACCCGGCCGCGGCAAAGCTGTTCTCGGTGATGAAGCTGCCGCTGGCGGACATCAACGCCCAGAACGCGATGATGCACGCGGGCAAATCGTCTGAGGCGGATGTTAAAGGCCACGTCGACGGCTGGATCAAGGCCCACCAGCAGCAGTTTGACGGCTGGGTGAAAGCGGCGCTGGCGGCGCAGAAATAAAACCTTTTCCCTCACCCTAACCCTCTCCCCGGATCGTACACACTGGGAGAGGGCCGGGGTGAGGGGATCAGACCGCACCCAACCTAAACCGCACAATCCAGCACGTAACAATCCCCCCACATTCACAATCATTGGCTATTATGGTTTCCGGAAAAATAATCACTTCACTAACGATTCCTGAAACTAATGACAAAAACCACTCAAGGGCTTAGCCCCGCACTCATCCTTTTAATGTCCGTGGCAACGGGTCTGGCCGTCGCCAGCAACTATTACGCGCAGCCTCTTCTCGACACCATCGCCCGCGCGTTCAATCTCTCCGCCAGCTCCGCAGGCTTTATCGTTACCGCCGCCCAGCTCGGCTATGCCGCCGGGCTGCTGTTCCTGGTGCCGCTCGGCGATATGTTTGAACGCCGGATGCTGATCGTCTCCATGACGCTTCTGGCCGCCGGCGGGATGCTGATCACCGCCAGCAGCCAGTCGCTGACGATGATGATTATCGGTACCGCGCTGACGGGGCTGTTCTCCGTGGTGGCGCAAATCCTGGTGCCGCTCGCCGCGACCCTCGCCTCACCGGAAAAACGTGGCAAGGTGGTGGGCACCATCATGAGCGGCCTGCTGCTGGGGATTTTGCTGGCGCGTACCGTCGCCGGGCTGCTGGCAAGCCTCGGCGGCTGGCGCACCGTATACTGGGTGGCGAGCGTATTGATGGTCGTCATGGCGCTGGCGCTGTGGCGCGGGCTGCCAAAAGTGAAGCAGGAAAATCACCTGAATTACCCGCAGCTGCTGGCCTCCGTTTTCAGCCTGTTCACCCAGGATAAACTTCTGCGCACCCGCGCCCTGCTGGGCTGCTTCACCTTCGCCAACTTCAGCATTCTCTGGACGTCGATGGCGTTTCTGCTGGCCGCGCCGCCGTTTAATTATTCCGAAGGGGTGATTGGCCTGTTCGGCCTGGCCGGTGCCGCAGGCGCACTGGGCGCGCGCCCCGCAGGCGGGCTGGCCGACAAGGGCAAATCCCATCTGACCACCTCCGCGGGGCTGGTGTTACTTCTGCTCTCCTGGGCGGCAATCTGGTATGGGCACGTCTCGGTGCTGGCGCTGATCGTCGGTATCCTGGTACTCGATCTCACCGTGCAGGGCGTTCACATTACCAATCAGACCGTCATCTATCGCGTGAAGCCAGAGGCGCGTAACCGCCTGACGGCCGGGTACATGACCAGCTACTTTATTGGCGGCGCGGCGGGCTCGCTCATTTCCGCCTCGGCGTGGCAGCATGCTGGCTGGTCAGGGGTATGTGCAATTGGTGCCATCGTCGCCACGATTAACCTGCTTGTATGGTGGCGCGGCTACCATCGCCAGGAGGCAATTCACTAAGTTTTACATTGCTTTGGGCCTCTTAGGGTGTAAAGGGGCCCCTCACTCTGTTAATGTAAACGTAATCATTTATCCCAGAAATTTTAATGTGGGTGACATATTTACAATCGGCATGAATAGTTCAGACCCCCGTCCTCACATCCTCTCTTCAGCGGGTTCATCCCCTACGCTTTCTGTGCTCACCGGGTCACGGACTTACCCGGCGCTTTCTGATGGTGACATTAATTTGGCGGATATAACCGCACAAATAATTCATTTACATTATTTGTCACTATCGTTACTATATCGGCTGTAATTAATGAGGTTATGCCCAAATGGATAGTTCGTTTACGCCCATTGAACAAATGCTTAAATTCCGCGCCAGTCGCCATGAGGACTTCCCGTATCAGGAAATCCTGCTGACTCGCCTGTGCATGCACATGCAGGGTAAGCTACTGGAAAACCGCAATAAAATGCTGAAAGCTCAAGGGATTAACGAGACATTGTTTATGGCGTTGATCACGCTGGAGTCTCAGGAAAACCACAGCATTCAGCCTTCTGAGCTGAGCTGCGCGCTGGGCTCCTCCCGCACCAACGCCACCCGAATTGCCGATGAGCTGGAAAAGCGCGGCTGGATTGAGCGCCGTGAAAGCGATAACGATCGCCGCTGCCTGCATCTGCAACTGACCGATAAAGGTCACGAATTCCTGCGCGAGGTGCTGCCACCTCAGCACAATTGCCTGCACAAACTCTGGTCCGCTCTCAGCACCGCCGAGCGCGACCAGCTTGAGCACATCACTCGCAAGCTGCTCACCCGTCTGGACCAGATGGATGAAGAAGGCGCCGTTCTTGAGGCGCTGCGCTAACGCGACGACACGCTCAACAATCCAGATTTATAAGAAAACCGACAGGCCAGCACGTCACACTGCTGGCCTTTCTGACAACAGGTCGGCTCAGCCGATGTGAAAATAAGAAGATCGTGGAGAACAACAATGAGCGCAAATGCGGAGAGCACTACCCCGCAGCAACCGGCCAACAAGAAAGGCAAACGTAAGAGCGCCCTTCTTCTGTTGACCTTGCTCTTTATCATTATTGCCGTGGCATATGGGATCTATTGGTTTTTAGTACTGCGTCATGCTGAAGAGACTGACGACGCGTACGTGGCAGGGAACCAGGTACAAATTATGGCGCAGGTGTCGGGCAGCGTGACGAAAGTCTGGGCTGACAATACCGACTTTGTGCAAAAAGGCGATGTGCTGGTGACGCTCGATCCAACCGACGCCCAGCAGGCGTTTGAAAAAGCACAGACCGCGCTGGCCTCCAGCGTCCGTCAGACCCGCCAGCTGATGATCAACAGCAAACAGCTGCAGGCCAACATCGACGTGCAGAAGACCGCACTCGCGCAGGCGCAGAGCGATCTGAACCGTCGCGTGCCGCTCGGCACCGCCAATCTGATTGGCCGTGAAGAGCTGCAGCACGCCCGCGACGCCGTCGCCAGCGCTCAGGCACAGCTGGACGTGGCCATTCAGCAGTACAACGCCAACCAGGCGATGGTGCTGGGCACCAGCCTGGAAAACCAGCCTGCCGTTCAGCAGGCAGCGACTGAAGTCCGCAACGCGTGGCTTGCCCTGCAGCGTACTAAAATCGTCAGCCCAATGACCGGCTATGTCTCCCGTCGTTCCGTCCAGCCAGGGGCGCAGATCAGCCCAACCACGCCGCTGATGGCGGTTGTGCCGGCGGACAACCTGTGGGTCGACGCCAACTTTAAAGAGACGCAGCTTGCGCATATGCGTATCGGCCAGACCGCAACGGTTGTCAGCGACATCTACGGCGATGACGTGAAGTACACCGGCAAAGTGGTGGGTCTGGATATGGGGACCGGCAGCGCCTTCTCCCTGCTGCCTGCGCAGAACGCCACCGGTAACTGGATCAAAGTCGTACAGCGTCTGCCCGTGCGTATCGAACTGGATGCCAAACAGCTGGCGGATCACCCGCTGCGTATCGGCCTCTCCACGCTGGTGACGGTTGACACCTCCAACCGCGACGGTCAGATCCTGGCAAGCCAGGTGCGTAGCAGCCCGGTTTATGAAAGTAACGCCCGTGAAATTAGCCTCGATCCGGTCAACAAGCTGATCGATGACATCGTGAAGGCAAACGCCGGTTAATCCGAAGGTGAGCGTTATGCAACAGCAAAAGCCGCAAAAACCGCTGGAAGGCGCGCAGCTGGTCATTATGACCATCGCGCTGTCGCTGGCGACATTCATGCAGGTGCTGGACTCCACCATCGCAAACGTGGCGATCCCGACCATCGCCGGTAACCTTGGCTCGTCGCTGAGCCAGGGGACCTGGGTTATTACCTCGTTTGGGGTGGCAAACGCCATCTCCATTCCGATCACCGGCTGGCTGGCAAAGCGCGTCGGTGAGGTGAAGCTGTTCCTCTGGTCCACGGTGGCGTTTGTTCTGGCCTCGTGGGCGTGCGGCATGTCCAGCAGCCTGACGATGCTGATTTTCTTCCGCGTCATTCAGGGGATTGTCGCGGGGCCGCTGATCCCGCTCTCCCAGAGTTTGCTGCTGAGCAACTACCCTCCCGCAAAACGTTCCGTCGCGCTGGCACTCTGGTCGATGACCGTTATCGTCGCGCCTATCTGCGGACCGATTCTGGGCGGGTACATCAGCGATAACTACCACTGGGGCTGGATCTTCTTCATCAACGTACCGATTGGCGCCGTCGTGGTATTGATGACGCTGCAGTCGCTGCGAGGACGAGAGACGCGCACCGAACAGCGCCGTATCGACAGCATCGGGCTGGCGCTGCTGATCCTGGGTATCGGCAGTCTGCAGATCATGCTCGACCGCGGTAAAGAGCTCGACTGGTTCAACTCGCAGGAGATCATCATCCTGACCATTGTCGCGGTGGTGTCGATAAGCTTCCTGATCGTCTGGGAGCTGACGGACGACAACCCGATCGTCGATCTCTCGCTCTTTAAGTCGCGAAACTTCACCATCGGCTGCCTGTGTATCAGCCTCGCCTATATGCTCTACTTCGGCGCGATTGTTCTGCTGCCGCAGCTGTTGCAGGAGGTGTATGGCTATACCGCCACCTGGGCGGGTCTGGCGTCGGCACCTGTCGGGGTGATCCCGGTCCTGCTGTCGCCGATTATTGGCCGCTTCGCCCATAAGCTCGACATGCGTCGGCTGGTGACGTTCAGCTTCATCATGTACGCGGTGTGCTTCTACTGGCGTGCGTATACCTTTGAGCCGGGAATGGACTTTGGCGCCTCGGCGTGGCCGCAGTTCATTCAGGGCTTTGCGGTGGCGTGCTTCTTTATGCCGCTGACCACCATCACGCTCTCTGGCCTGCCGCCCGAGCGTCTGGCGGCCGCGTCGAGCCTGTCGAACTTCACCCGTACGCTGGCGGGCTCCATCGGGACGTCGATCACCACCACCCTGTGGACGAACCGCGAATCAATGCACCACGCGCAGCTGACCGAAGCGGTGAACCCGTTCAACCCTAACGCACAGCAGATGTACAGTCAGCTGCAGGGAATGGGGATGACGGAGCAGCAGGCGTCCGGCTGGATTGCCCAGCAGATCACCAACCAGGGGCTGATTATCTCGGCCAACGAGATTTTCTGGATATCGGCAGGGATCTTTATCGTCCTGCTGGGGCTGGTGTGGTTTGCCAGACCGCCGTTTGGTGCCGGTGGCGGCGGTGGCGGCGCGCACTAGTTTGTGCGCGGGTTGCCGGGTGGCGGCTACGCCTTACCCGGCCTACGATAACTGACACATCCGTAGGCCCCGTAAGCGCAGCGCCACCGGGCAACCATTGCCACCGTGTCCAGAACGCGACAGCCATTGTCAGTGCCGATAAAGCAGCGCGCCTGAAATCGATTCACGATAGTGAAAAGACAACAGGAGCGCATCATGCTGAACACACCCGCCGACAAGTACCAACCCTTTCCCACCCTTTCCCTGCCCGACCGTCGCTGGCCGGAACAACGCATCACCCGCGCGCCGCGCTGGCTCTCGACCGACCTGCGCGACGGCAACCAGGCTCTGGCCGAACCGATGGACAGCACGCGCAAGCTGCAGTTCTGGGACCTGCTGTTAAGCTGCGGGTTTAAAGAGATTGAAGTTGCCTTTCCTTCCGCCTCGCAGACGGATTTCAATTTCGTTCGCCAACTGATTGAAGAGAACCGCATCCCGGATGACGTGACGATTCAGGTGCTCACTCAGGCACGGGAAGATCTCATCCATCGCACTTTTGAATCCCTGCGCGGCGCGAAGCAGGCGACCGTGCATCTGTATAACGCCACCGCTCCGCTGTTCCGTCGCCTGGTATTCGGCATGGAGAAAGCGCAAATCGTTGAGCTGGCCACCCGCGCCACGCGGCTTATCCGCCAGCTTTGTGAAGAGAACCCTGAAACCCGCTGGCAGTACGAATACTCTCCGGAAACCTTCTGCTTTACCGAGCCGGAATTTGCGCTGGAGATTTGTGAAGCCGTGGCGGAGATCTGGCAGCCTTGCGACGAACGCCCGATGGTGATCAACTTACCCGCCACCGTCGAAGTGAGCACGCCGAACGTCTATGCCGACCAGATCGAGTACTTCTGTCGCCATTTCAGCCGCCGCCGCGATGTCTGCATCAGCGTGCATCCGCATAACGACCGCGGTACCGGCGTCGCCTGCGCGGAGCTGGCCGTAATGGCGGGGGCTGACCGCGTGGAGGGCTGTCTGTTTGGTAACGGCGAGCGCACGGGCAACGTCTGCCTGGTGACGCTGGCGATGAACCTCTACAGCCAGGGTATCAGCCCGACTCTGGACTTTAGCGATATGAACCGGGTGGTGGAAGTGGTGGAAACCTGCAATCAGCTGCCGGTGCACCCGCGCCATCCGTGGGCAGGACGGCTGGCCTATACCGCCTTCTCCGGCTCGCACCAGGACGCAATCAAAAAAGGCTTTGATGCCCGCAGGCCTGGCGATCGCTGGGAGATGCCTTACCTGCCCGTCGATCCCCAGGATATCGGCTGCACCTACGAAGCGGTGATCCGCGTGAACAGCCAGTCAGGGAAAAGCGGCAGCGCGTGGCTGATCGAACAGAATCATGGTCTGAAACTGCCCCGCGCCCTGCAGCAGGATTTCAGCCAGCACGTGCAGCAGGAAACCGACCGTCACGGAAAAGAGATGACGCAAAATGCGCTGTGGCAGCTGTTTCGCACCCGCTACGGTCTGGTGGCCACGCCGCATTATGCGCTGCAATCCTACCGCAGCGACAGCCAGCAGGACGGCCAGCTGCGTTTGACGGCCAGCGTCGCCACACAGGGAGGAACGCGCCAGCTGGAAGGTCACGGCAACGGTCTGCTCTCTGCCGCCGCTCACGGCCTGAGCCGCTGGGTCAACGCCCCGTTCGTGATTAAGGATTATCACGAGCATACGTTAGGCGAACGCAGCGACAGCCGCTCGGTGGCCTACATCCGCTGCCTGTTCCAGGACGGCAGCAGCCGCTGGGGCGTGGGCATTGATAGCGACGTGGCGCGCGCGTCGCTTCAGGCGCTCTTTAACGCCGTCAGTCGTTCTTAAAGTAATCGCTGGGGGAGATGCCCATCACCCGACGGAACATTGCCGTAAAGGCGCTGTGGCTGCCGTAGCCCAGATCCAGCGCCACGCGCAATACCGGCTGGCCCTGCGCCAGCCGCACTAAGGCTTCCAGCAGACGCGCCCTTCTCAACCACTCGCTGTAGCTTAAACCCGTCTGCTGCTGAAAATGGCGGTTCAGGGTGCGCTCGCTCATGTTCATCAGGCTCGCAGCCTGCGCGCTGCTCCAGCTTTCCCCCGGGTTTTGCCGGATTTGCAGGCACAGGCGACGTAGCGCCTCGCTTTCCGGCTCCGGCAGGTGAAACGGCAGCACCGGCATAGTGCGGATTTCATCGAGAATCAGTTCATAGACGCGTTCATCCCGGCTTCCGGGTGAGTACGATTCAGGCAACGCAAGGGAGACGAGGATCAGCTCGCGCAGCAGCGGCGCGATCTGCACGATCTGGCAGGTGGCGGGGAGATCGGCCCGCGCCAGCGGATCGATAAACAGCGTTCGCGCCGCCACGTTGCCGGTAATGCGCAGGGAATGCTGCGTGCCCGCAGGCAGCCAGACGCCGCGACCGGGAGGCACAACCCAACAGCCCGATGCGGTATCCACCCTTACCACGCCGCTCAGGGTGTGCAGCAGTTGCGCGCAGTCGTGCTTGTGCCAGGGTTCGCTGTCACCATGAACGTAATCATGGGCAAACGGAACGAGGGGACGGTGGGTAAAAGAGAAGGTTAAGGTTGTGGTCAAAGGAGGCACCAGCACAATGTAGGCCCGGCAAGCGAAGCGCCACCGGGCATCCACAGGCACAATACTAGATGTGCAGTTCCTGCAGTTTTTCTTTCGGCAGGGCCAGCTCTTCGTTGCTGTTCACGCGAACGTCGCGTTCGATGATGTGGCGCGCGATCTCCTGCGCTTCTTCCAGAGAGTGCATCTGGTAGGTGCCGCACTGGTAAACGTTCAGCTCAGGGATCTGGTTCTGCTCTTTCACCTTCAGCACGTCTTCCATGGCCGCTTTCCAGGCATCTGCCACACGTTTCTCTTCAGGCTGACCAATCAGGCTCATGTAGAAACCGGTACGGCAGCCCATCGGAGAGATATCGATGATCTCAACGCCGTTGCCGTTCAGGTGGTCACGCATGAAGCCAGCGAACAGGTGTTCCAGCGTATGAATGCCTTTCTCCGGCATCACTTCTTTGTTTGGCACGCAGAAGCGCAGATCGAAGACGGTGATCGTGTCGCCGTGCGGGGTGTGCATGGTCTTCGCCACGCGGACTGCAGGTGCTTCCATACGGGTATGGTCGACAGTAAAGCTATCTAATAACGGCATACGTCACCTCCGATAGTGATTTTTTTTAAAATAAACTGAACTCTTCTACAGAATGCGCGTCTGAGTATATGAAAGACGCGCATTTGTTATCATCATCCCTGAATTCAGAGATGTATATTTTGGCCACAGCGATGTGGCCTTTTTCTTTTCTGCTTAGGCCTGCTTCGCCAGAAACGCCTCAAACGACTCGGTATCCGCCGCTTCAACCTCTTTCTGACGCACAACGGATGCTTCGCGTTCTGCGACAAAATCTGCTTCGCTCAGGATTTCTAACGGCTCCTGGATCAGCATTTCACGGTACTCCGCCGAGAGTGAACGCCCCGTACCACCAATGCCCTGATCAATCATAGAACGCAGAATGCGCGCTGAGAATGTCAGTTCCGGGTTATCAAAGCATTCCACCAGCTGGTCGCAAATCTGTTGATACGCGTCGCTGCCGTCGATGCTGTCCATCGTCCGGGCAACACGCTTCAGGTCACGGAACAGATCTTTGCCGACTTTCGTCAGCGGGAACTGTGCCGTTTCGCAGCCGATACCCAGCGTCAGGCCCGGTTTACGCCCTTCCAGAATCACGCGGTTCCAGTTTGTACGGGTGCAGAGCAGTTCGTCTGAACTCATTTCCGGCGCATCCGCCAGCACGCACCAGACCATAAACAGATCCAGGAAGCGAATCTGCTGCTCGTCAACGCCAATCGGTGAGAACGGGTTGATATCCAGCGAGCGCACTTCAATGTATTCGATCCCGCCGCGCTGCAGCGCATCCGACGGGGTTTCGCCGCTGCGGGTTACGCGCTTAGGACGAATTGGCGCATACAGCTCGTTTTCAATCTGCAGGACATTGCTGTTGATCTGCAGACGCTTACCGTCTTTTTCGAGGCCGATTTTTTCGTACTCTTCCGACGGGGTTTTGATCGCCCGCTTCAATCCTGCCACATATTCGTGCAATTCGTTAAACGTAATACCGAGATTGCTTTGCGATTTATTGGTATAGCCGAGATCGCTCAGACGCAGAGAGGTGGCGTACGGGAGATAGTACATTCCGCAGTCGGTCTTCTCGAACGGCAGCGTGGTCGGTTTCCCCTGCAGGAACGAAGAACAGATCGCCGGGGAGGCACCAAACAGATACGGGATCACCCAGCCGAAACGGTAATAGTTGCGGATCAGGCGGAAGTAGCCTGCTGAGATGGCGTCTTTATCCGTTTCACCGCATTTCGCCTGCCAGAACGCCATTGGCAGCGAGAAGTTGTAGTGCACGCCAGAGATGGTCTGCATCAACGCGCCGTAGCGGTTCTTCAGCCCCTCACGGTAGAGCGTTTTCAGCCTGCCGATATTTGACGTGCCGTACTGTGCCAGCTCAATCTCCTGGCCCTGCTCGATATAGCACGGCATGCTGAGCGGCCACATACGCTCATCGCCGAGATTGCGCGCGGTGTAGCGATGGATATCGCGCATAATCGTCAGCATATGATCAATATCACCCTCTACTGGGGTGATGAACTCCAGCAGCGCTTCAGCGAAATCGGTTGTGATCCATTTATGTGTCAGCGCCGAGCCTAACGCCTTCGGGTGACCCGTTGTCGCTAAATTGCCGTCCGCGTTAACGCGCAGCGTTTCACGCTCGAGACCACGCTGAATACCCTTCAATGCCTGAGGGTGGTTTTCCAGCCAGGCCAGCGCCTGAGATACGTCCGGGATCAAATTGACCTCCCGCCTGTCAAAGTAATGTTACTCAGCATAATTGTAATGGTTGACGATTGAAGGTCGCGTATTCATTCCACCAATTAGTGCCACCACGTCATACCCTGTAGTGTTGCCCACGCCACGAGAACATAGCGCAACGCCTTGCCAAGGCACAAAAAAAAGAGCACCGGTCCCCAGGAGATGCGCATCCATCCCGCCAGCAGACACAGTAAATCGCCTATTACAGGCATCCAGCTTAATAACAGCGTGGCAGCGCCATAGCGTTTTAGCCAGCCGACTGCCTTTTCCTGCCAGCGCGATTTTTCGCGCAGCGGAAAGAAACGCCCAAGAATAACGTTAGTCAGCCCTCCAAGGCTATTACCCATTGTTGCTATTACTACAAGCAGCCAGGGCTGACTCACGCCGGACAACAGCATCGCCACCAGCACCACTTCCGAATTGCCCGGTAACAGCGTGGCGCTGAGAAAACTGCTGGCGAATAATGAGGCAAGTGACAGCGCGTCACTCACAGTAAGCGTACATCCACCGCATCCATTCCGGCATCACGCGCGGCCTGGATCCCGAAATCGGCATCTTCAAACACGACGCACTTTGCCGCCGGGACGCCCATTAATTCTGCGCAAAGCAGGAAGGTGTCCGGTGCGGGCTTGTGACGTTTAACATGATCGGCGGCGACCACGGCAGAAAAATAGTGGCGCAGGCCAAGATGATTGAGCAAGGCTTCTGCAATCGCGCTTTCGCTGCCCGTCCCCACCGACATCGGGCGACGCCCGTGCCACTCTTTTACCACATCAATCAGCGGCAGAGGACGTACGGTATCTAAAAGCATGGCTTTTACCGCATCGGTTTTTTCGCGCGCGAGCAGGTGCGGGTCGAGATCGGCCTGATTCAGTTCAATCACGGCCTGCGCAATACGCCAGGTGGGGGAGCCGTTGAGGGCGATCATCGCCTGAAGGTCGAAACGCATGCCGTAGCGGCCCAGGACGTCGGTCCAGGCTTGACGATGCGTGGGTTCGGTGTCCAGGAGGGTACCATCCATATCGAAGATCAAACCGTCATACTGTGCGTACATCGTGCTCTCGCTAACCGATTAACAAAGCATTACTTTATCGTAAATGATGGTTTTTGTCGCTGATTGCGAAATGATAACAACGAGAGTGATTAAGAACTAAACATCGAAGGGAAAGGCAGAAGAGATGGTGCATCCGGGAGGATTCGAACCTCCGACCGCTCGGTTCGTAGCCGAGTACTCTATCCAGCTGAGCTACGGATGCATCGGGATTTACTACTGTACTGCTCGATATTCATATCACTTCTAAAGCAATATGAAGTAATAGATGGTGCATCCGGGAGGATTCGAACCTCCGACCGCTCGGTTCGTAGCCGAGTACTCTATCCAGCTGAGCTACGGATGCAAAATGGCGGTGAGGCGGGGATTCGAACCCCGGATGCAGCTTTTGACCGCATACTCCCTTAGCAGGGGAGCGCCTTCAGCCTCTCGGCCACCTCACCACACAACGCCTCTTTCGAGTGCTTCGAGCAACTCGTTAAGAGCTTCTCGTCGCTGCGTGGCGCATATATTACTTTCTGGGACTTATAAGTCAAACAATTTTCCAAAAGCTTTTATCGTTTGCACAAATCACACGCAATTCGCATGTAAAAGCCGCAAAGAGGGTGTTTTATAAGCGGATTTTGCAGGCATCTTCACAGAAAACTGATGCGGAAAGGACAGTGTTGGGACGAGATAAGGGTAACGGAGTGGTCAAAAAGAGAGCGATTGAAATTAAACGGTAACTTTGAGCAGGAAAAATAGCGGGAGGGTTGCGTCTCGCCCGACAGCGAGACGCGACAATATCAGTAACTGGACTGCTGGGATTTTTCAGCCTGGATACGCTGGTAGATCTCTTCACGGTGGACAGATACTTCTTTAGGAGCGTTAACACCAATACGTACCTGGTTACCCTTTACCCCTAAAACTGTCACGGTGACCTCATCCCCAATCATGAGGGTCTCACCAACTCGACGAGTCAGAATCAGCATTCTTTGCTCCTTGAAAGATTAAAAGAGTCGGGTCTCTTGTATCCCGGCATTATCCATCATATAACGCCAAAAAGTAAGCGATGACAAACACGTAAAGTGTAAGCAGTCACGGCATCACATTCTGTTAAACGTAAGTTTAGCCGATATACACAAACTCAACCTGACTTTATCGTTATCGATAGCACAGTGAACAAGACGCCATAACGTTACCGCTATGGCGTCTGCTTGTGCTTTGTAGTTATTACAGTTTCGCGCTTACCCAGCTTTCAACGCTGGCTAATGCCGCAGGAAGTGCCGCCGCATCCGTACCACCGGCTTGCGCCATGTCCGGACGACCGCCACCCTTGCCGCCCACCTGCTGAGCGACCATACCAATCAGTTCCCCTGCTTTTACGCGGTCAGTCACATCCTTAGAGACGCCCGCAATCAGAGAAACCTTACCTTCTGCTACTGTCGCCAGCACGATAACGGTAGAACCGAGCTGGTTCTTGAGATCGTCGACCATAGTACGCAGCATCTTAGGCTCAACGCCCGCCAGATCGCTGACCAGCAGTTTGACGCCCTTAATGTCTACAGCCTTGCTGGAGAGGTTTGCACTCTCCTGCGCCGCAGCCTGCTCTTTCAGCTGCTGCAGCTCTTTTTCCAGCTGACGCGTGCGTTCCAGCGCAACGCGCACTTTCTCGCCCAGGTTTTGGCTATCGCCTTTCAGCAGCTGCGCGATGTCGTGCAGCTGATCGCTCTGCGCATGCAGGCTGGCAATCGCACCTTCACCGGTCACCGCTTCAATACGACGCACGCCTGCCGCCGTACCCGACTCGGAAACGATGCGGAACAGGCCGATGTCACCGGTGCGCGAGGCGTGTGTACCGCCGCACAGTTCGGTAGAGAAGTCGCCCATGCTCAGCACGCGAACACGTTCGTCGTATTTCTCGCCAAACAGCGCCATCGCACCTTTTTTCTTCGCGTCTTCGAGATCCATGATGTGGGTCTCGATTGGCAGGTTACGACGGATCTGCGCGTTCACCAGATCTTCCACCGCGCGGATTTCAGACGGCTTCATCGCTTCAAAATGCGAGAAGTCGAAGCGCAGCACTTTATCGTTAACCAGAGAACCTTTCTGTGCAACGTGGGTACCGAGCACGTCGCGCAGGGCAGCGTGCATCAGGTGGGTTGCCGAGTGGTTCAGACGAATGCGCGCGCGGCGAGCTTCATCAACGTTAGCCTGGACGCCCTCGCCCACTTTCAGAGAACCGGAAACCAGTTTGCCCTGGTGACCAATCGCCTGACCGTATTTCTGGGTGTCGCTGACGCTAAAGCTGAAACCATTGCCCTTCAGTTCGCCTTTATCGCCAACCTGGCCGCCGGATTCGGCGTAGAACGGCGTTTTGTCCAGAATGACTACGGCTTCCTGACCTGCGCTGATGCTGTCCACGGCTTTGCCGTCAACAAACAGGGCGGTCACTTTGCCGGTCAGTTCCAGCGCCTCATAACCTTTGAATTCAGACGCGCTATCAACGCGGATCATCGCGTTATAGTCTGCACCGAAACCGCTGGACTCGCGCGCACGACGGCGCTGCTCTTCCATCGCGGCTTCGAAGCCCGCTTCGTCAACTTTAATGTTACGCTCGCGGCAAACGTCCGCTGTCAGGTCAACCGGGAAGCCGTAGGTGTCGTACAGGCGGAAAGCGGTTTCGCCGTCCAGGGTGTCGCCCTTAAGCTTCGCCAGCTCTTCGTCCAGCAGCGCCAGACCGCGCTCCAGCGTGCGGGCAAACTGCTCTTCTTCGGTTTTCAGAACCTGCTCAACCTGCGCCTGCTGGCGTTTCAGCTCGTCACCCGCTGACCCCATCACGCCAATCAGTGGCCCAACGAGTTTATAGAAGAAGGTGTCCTTCGCGCCCAGCATGTTGCCGTGACGAATAGCACGACGAATGATACGACGCAGCACGTAGCCACGGTTTTCATTCGACGGGATAACGCCGTCGGCAATCAGGAACGCGCAGGAACGAATGTGGTCTGCGATAACGCGCAGCGATTTATTATTCAGGTCGGTCGCGCCGGTCACTTCCGCAACGGCTTTGATCAGGGTGCTGAACAAGTCAATCTCATAGTTGGAGTTAACGTGCTGCAGTACCGCGGCAATACGCTCCAGACCCATACCGGTATCAACGGACGGCTTCGGCAGCGGCTCCATGGTACCGTCGGCCTGACGGTTGAACTGCATGAAGACGATGTTCCAGATCTCAATGTAGCGATCGCCGTCTTCTTCCGGGCTGCCTGGAGGGCCACCCCAGATGTGGTCGCCGTGATCGTAGAAGATCTCGGTGCACGGACCGCAAGGACCGGTATCACCCATCTGCCAGAAGTTGTCAGACGCGTATGGCGCGCCTTTGTTATCACCGATGCGAATAATACGCTCGCGCGGGATACCGACCTCTTTTTCCCAGATTTCGTAGGCTTCGTCATCGGTTTCATAGACGGTAACCCACAGACGCTCTTTCGGCAGGTTGAACCAGTTTTCACCGGTCAGCAGTTCCCACGCATACTGGATGGCATCGTGTTTGAAGTAGTCGCCGAAGCTGAAGTTACCCAGCATTTCGAAGAAGGTGTGGTGACGCGCGGTGTAACCGACGTTTTCCAGGTCGTTGTGTTTACCGCCCGCACGCACGCAACGCTGTGAGGTTGTGGCGCGGGAATAATTACGCTTGTCGAGACCAAGGAACACATCCTTGAACTGGTTCATCCCGGCGTTGGTAAACAGCAGAGTCGGATCGTTGTTCGGTACCAGGGAGCTGCTGGCAACAACCTGGTGTCCCTTACTATGGAAAAAATCGAGAAACGCCTGACGGATCTCAGCGGTGCTCTTGCTCATAATTATCCTGAAATCAAGCTAACGAAATGTCATAGCCAGCCTGTATCGGTAAACCGTTGGACAGACCAGCTACTGGAAAAAGTGGGAATAAGATAAGTTTTCTTTAGTGGGAAGTAAAATCCCGCATGCGTTCAATCGGCAAAATTACGCCAGATATCCTGAATATCTTCCATCAGAAAGCCGCGGTAGAGCAAAAAGCGCTGGATTTTGACTTTTTCTGAAAATTCACGCGGCAGCGGTTCGCCGTACTTGCGAATCGCCTGCTCTTTTGCCAGTTCACACCAGTCAATCTCGCACTCGCGCATCGCTTTTTCGATGGACTCCCGGGCCACCCCTTTCTGGTTCAGCTCCTGCCGGATGCGCGCAGGGCCGTAGCCCTTGCGGCCGCGGCTGGCGAGAAAGCGGGAAGCAAAGCGATCGTCGTCCAGGTAATGATGCTCATAGCACCAGGCCACCACGCGGTCGTAGTCTTCCGCCGTGGCATCAATCTCTTCCGGCCCGTTTTTACTCATCACCGGAGCCGACAGCTTCCGCCGCAGCTCCTGCTCACTGTGGTCACGTACGGCCAGGATGCGCACCGCACGATCCAGCAAGCGCGCGTAGGCGGGTCGGCGTGATGTCGGTTCACTCATAAAAAACCTGTAGAATCAGAAATGCAAAAAGGGCCGCATCAGCAGCCCTTCATCTTTACACGAGAGACTTAAAAGTCTTCGTTGGTTTCTTCAGCATCCGCAGCATCGACTACGAAATCAGGTTTGGAGTCCTGGTTGTTCAGCAGAAGCTCGCGCACCTTCTTCTCAATCTCTTTCGCCGCAGCCGGGTTCTCTTTCAGCCAGGAGATAGCATTCGCTTTACCCTGACCAATCTTGTCACCGTTGTAGCTGTACCAGGCGCCCGCTTTTTCAATCAGCTTCTCTTTCACGCCCAGGTCAACCAGTTCACCGTAGAAGTTGATCCCTTCACCGTAGAGGATCTGGAACTCAGCCTGTTTGAACGGTGCAGCGATTTTGTTCTTCACCACCTTCACGCGGGTTTCGCTACCGACGACGTTTTCACCCTCTTTCACCGCACCGATACGGCGGATATCCAGACGGACAGACGCGTAGAATTTCAGGGCGTTACCACCGGTTGTGGTTTCCGGGTTACCGAACATCACACCAATTTTCATACGGATCTGGTTGATGAAGATCAGCAGCGTGTTGGACTGCTTCAGGTTACCGGCCAGCTTACGCATCGCCTGGCTCATCATACGTGCCGCGAGGCCCATGTGAGAGTCGCCGATTTCACCTTCGATTTCCGCTTTTGGCGTCAGTGCGGCAACGGAGTCAACAACGATAACGTCAACCGCACCGGAGCGCGCCAGCGCGTCACAAATTTCCAGCGCCTGCTCACCGGTGTCCGGCTGAGAACACAGCAGGTTGTCGATGTCCACGCCCAGCTTACGCGCATAAACAGGATCCAGCGCGTGCTCGGCATCGATGAACGCACAGGTTTTACCTTCGCGCTGTGCCGCAGCAATCACCTGCAGCGTCAGGGTCGTTTTACCGGAGGATTCTGGCCCGTAGATCTCTACGATACGGCCCATTGGCAGGCCGCCCGCGCCCAGCGCGATATCCAGAGAAAGCGAACCGGTGGAGATCGTTTCCACATCCATGGTACGGTCTTCACCCAGGCGCATGATGGAGCCTTTACCGAATTGCTTTTCGATCTGGCCCAGTGCTGCCGCCAACGCTTTCTGTTTGTTTTCGTCGATAGCCATTATTACTCCTGTCATGCCGGGAGAAGCGACTGTGCTTCACCGTGGATTTCTGTTCTGTTGGTGCAATTATACTGTATGGTCATACAGTATCAAGTGTTTTGTAGAAATTGTTGCCAGAGCGTTTTTAACGCATATTCCGTTGCCTGACGGCGCACGCTTTCGCGATCGCCGCTGAAGCACTCCCGACGGGTGATCCCTTCCCCTTTAGACGTGGCAAACCCAAACCAGACGGTGCCAACAGGCTTCACGTCGCTGCCGCCGTCCGGCCCCGCGATGCCGCTAATGGAAATCGCGTAATCTGCCCGCGCCGCCTTGAGCGCGCCAATGGCCATTTCAATGACCACCGGTTCGCTGACCGCGCCATGCTGTTCCAGCGTAGCTTCACGCACGCCAATCATTTGTGCCTTAGCTTCGTTACTGTAGGTCACAAAACCGCGTTCAAACCAGGCGGAACTGCCGGCAATATCGGTAATCACTTTCGCCACCCAGCCGCCGGTGCAGGATTCCGCGGTGGTCATTGTCGCCCCACGCTGCTTAAGCGCCAGGCCAACGATCTCGCTAAGCTGCATCAATTCATGGTCAGTCATTCTCGCTCCAGGCATCAGAAAAACGTGCTGCACAAGATAGCACTTTCTCGTCAGATGTGGGGATGCGCTTCAGGTTTTACGAGGGGGCTTCAGAAAAAAGCCGGTGCAAACGCACCGGCCGTGGAAGAGGTTATTTCATGCTGTCGGCGAGCGTATTCACGTTGTGGCGGAACGCCTTGACGTAGGTGTCTGCCACGCCGCCTTTTGCTGACAAGGCCTCCGGGTAAAGTTCTCCCCCTGGCTGCGCGCCCGTCGCCGAGGCAATCTGCTTCACCAGACGCGGATCGAGCTGGTTTTCCATAAACCAGGTTTTTACGCCGTCGGCTTTGATCTGATTGATGATCTCAGCAACCTGCGCCGCGCTGGCCTCGCTCTCTGAAGAGAGTCCTTGAGGTGCCATGAAGGTTACGCCATAAGCGCGGCTGAAATAGCCGAAGGCGTCATGGCTGGTCAGCACCTTGCGCTTCGCCTGCGGGATCTGGCTAAAGCGCGTTTTGGCCCAGCTATCCAGCTGATTGAGCTGCGTGATATAGGGTTTACCGGAGGCTTCCAGCGCGGCTTTGTCCTGCGGATCGGCTTTCACCAGCCCGTTAAGAATATTTTGTGCATATAACGCCCCGTTCGCCGCGCTGTTCCACGCGTGCGGATCGGTCACGGTCTTTCCATCTTCCTCAAGCGTGTGCGTTTTCACGCCTGTTGAGGCGATGACCAGTTGCCCTTTGAACCCGGAGGCTTTCACCAGGCGGTCAAGCCAGCCCTCCAGCCCCAGACCGTTCACCACCACCACATCGGCCTTGCTCAGCGCCGCGCTGTCCTTCGGCGACGGTTCGAAGGTATGCGGATCGCCGTCCGGCCCCACCAGCGTCGTCACCTTCACATGATCGCCGCCCACCTCCTGGGTGATGTCCCCCAGTATCGAAAAGCTGGTGACCACATTCAGCGTTTTCGCCATCACGCCATGCGACATCATCCCCAGCGCGAGCGCCACTGCCACTACTAGTCCTGTACGTTTCATCGTTTCCCCTTGCGTTAAAAATACGCCCGCAGACTGCCAGCGAGCCTGCTTCGCGTACCCAATAAAATGGAAATAAAGAACAGCGCGCTGGCGGTGAGCACAATGGATGGCCCGGCCGGGAGACTCATCGCCCAGGAGAGGCTCAACCCCAGCCATGCGCAGACAATACCGCTGATGCCCGCCATCAGGAGTAACGCCGGTAGCGTGCGTACCCAGCAGCGTGCCGCCACGGCCGGCAGCATCATCAGACCGACGGCCATCAGCGTGCCGAGCACCTGAAAACCGGCCACCAGGTTAAGAACCAGCAGCGCCAGAAACAGTCCGTGCAGCAGGCCGGGCAGCCAGCGGGCGTTCACCTGTAGCCAGGCGGTGTCAAACGCTTCGGTAACCAGGCCGCGATAAAACATCGCCAGCACGATAAGAGTGAACATGCACACGCCCGTGACAAACAGCGCGGCGTCGTTGTCCACGGCGAGGATGGAGCCAAACAGTAAATGCAGCAGATCGACATTCGACCCACGAAGCGATACCAGCGTGACCCCCAGCGCCAGTGAGCCAAGATAAAACCCGGCAAAGCTGGCATCTTCCTTAAGCGGCGTGCGTCGGCTGACCAGACCGGCCAGCAGCGCCACGGTAATGCCCGCGACAAAACCGCCGATACTCATTGCCAGCAGCGACAGGCCGCTGAGCAGGTATCCCACGGCGACGCCCGGCAAAATAGCGTGAGAAAGGGCATCGCCCATCAGGCTCATCCGGCGCAGCTGGAGGAATACGCCGAGCGCGGTGGTGCTGATAGAAAGCGCCAGGCAAACCACCAGCGCGCGGCGCATAAAGCCGTACTCGATGAACGGCTGGAAGAATGTGTGCCAGATCATGCCACCCTCACCCGCTCGGTTTTCCACTGAGGCACATCAGCATCCAGCCGCAACGTCTGCGGGAAGTGGCGCGACACGCGCTCGCTGTCGTGCAGTACCGCGAGCAGCGTTTGCCCCTGCATATACATCTCCAGCATCACATCCATCAGCACGTTACAGGTGGCTTCATCGATGCCGGTAAAGGGCTCGTCCAGCATCACCAGCGGCGCCTGCTGTACCAGGACGCGGGCAAACAGCATGCGCTGGAACTGGCCGCCGGAGAGCTCATCAATGGTGGATGATGCCATGGATTCCAGCCCGACCCGCTCAAGCGCGCTGGCAATACGCAACCGCGTTTCGCGACGAAACCCGGAAAGCAGCGAAATGCCCGGCCAGCAGCCCATGCTGACGACATCGCGAACGGTCAGCGGAAACTGCGCCTCCAGCGCGTGACGCTGTGCCAGCCAGCCAATCATCGGGCGCTTCCCCTGCCAGCGAAAACCCCCGCTTACGGGTGGGATAAAACCCGCGAGCGTTTTCAGCAGCGTGGATTTGCCGCAGCCGTTGGCCCCAACAATGGCGGTCATGCTGCCGCGTTCAATGACGCCCGAAAGCGGGCGCGTGACGGGCTGGTGGTCGTAACCCGCAACCAGTTCATTCATCACGATCATGGCAATGCCACCGCCCAGCGCACGGCCAGGCCGAGAAAGACGATAAGCACCAGCGCCAGCAAAAGCCGAACCGGCGCAGAAAGAGAGAAAAGGGACGTTGACATCTCGGCACCAATTTAAATGTTATAACATAACAATAATGAAAGGTGGTTAGGATGTAAATGGCAGGTTTGAAAAGGGAGTGTGGCGAAATGTTTCTGCAAAACGCCCTCTCCCGTGGGAGAGGGCATCAGGCCGCACCGTGTGCGCAGCCATGCCGGGTGGCGGCGTTGCCTTACCCGGCCTACCCGTCGGGGTAACTTACTGACTAAACGGTGACGCCGCCGGCACGCGGGCCTGCGATACCGCCAGCCCCAGCTGCCATACGGCCATCGCATAGTGGGTGCTGTGGTTATAGCGGGTGATGGTGTAGAAGTTCGGCAGCCCGTACCAGTACTGATAGCCCGTTCCGACATCGAGACGCAGCAGACTCGCCTGCTGTGCATTGCCCAGCGGCTGCGTTGGCGTTAGGCCTGCCGCGGACAGCTGCGAAATGCTGTAGTTGGTTTTGAAGCCGTTTTCCAGACCCGGCGCCTGACCGTTCGCCTGCACCGCCACCTGGCCACCCGGCACCCAGCCGTGCGCTTTGAAGTAGTTCGCCACGCTGCCGATGGCATCCACCGGATCCCACAGGTTGATATGGCCATCGCCGTTAAAGTCGACGGCATACTGTTTATAGGACGACGGCATAAACTGGCCGTAGCCCATCGCGCCGGCAAACGACCCTTTCAGATCGAGCGGATCGTCCTGCTCGTTGCGCGCCATCAGCAGGAAGGTTTCCAGCTCGGAAGAGAAATACTCCGCACGGCGCGGGTAGTTAAAGGAGAGCGTCGCCAGCGCATCCAGAATGCGGGTTTTGCCCATCACGCGGCCCCAGCGGGTTTCCACGCCGATAATTCCGACGATAATTTCAGGCGGCACGCCGTACACCTGCCACGCGCGGTTAAGCGCATCTTCATACTGATTCCAGAACGCCACGCCGTTTTGCACGTTGTCCGGGGTAATGAACTGTTTGCGATAGCGCAGCCACGCCCCGTTTGGCCCGCTCGGCACCTGGGCCGTCGGCGCCTGTCTGTCCATCAGGCGCAGCACGTAGTCCAGACGCTTGGCCTGAGACAAAATTTCGTGCAGCTGCTGTCTGTCAAAGCCGTGCTTGCTCACCATTTTATCGATGAACTGCTCGGCCGCCGGGTTATTCGCGAAGTCGCCGCCCATCTGCATCATATTGTGCTGCGGCTCCAGCAGGAATCCTCCGGAAGGCGCGCCCGCCGTTTGCTGAACGGCTTCGGTCTTAGGTTTGCTACTACAGGCAGACAGCAGAATAAGCGCAGGCAACAGCGCTGCATAACGACGCTTGAACATGAGACATCCATTTAACGGGTTCGATAAGAACCCAGTATGGTAAAGCATCCGCAACACCTCAAGGAAGCGGTACGCACCTCCCCAACGCAAATCCGTGCTTTTTTCCCCCGAAAATCATTCACCACGTCAATTATCTTTCAAAATAATCCATTTTTCTTTCATTGTGAGATCTAACTAACACTTTAAAACCTTTCAAAGTGATTATTATTAGCCACAGATAGACAAAAACAAACGCCCTACAGGAGAGAAGAATGATAGAAACCATCACCCACGGCGCCGAGTGGTTCATCGGGCTGTTTCAGAAAGGCGGAGAAGTGTTCACCGGCATGGTGACCGGGATCCTGCCCCTGCTGATCAGCCTGCTGGTGATCATGAACGCGCTGATTAACTTTATCGGCCAGCAGCGCATTGAGCGCTTCGCCCAGCGCTGCGCCGGAAACCCGCTGTCCCGCTACCTGATACTGCCCTTTATCGGCACCTTCGTGTTCTGCAACCCGATGACCTTAAGCCTCGGCCGCTTTATGCCAGAGAAGTACAAGCCGAGCTATTACGCCGCCGCCTCCTACAGCTGCCATTCCATGAACGGCCTGTTCCCGCACATCAACCCCGGCGAACTGTTTGTCTATCTCGGGATCGCCAGCGGCCTTACCACGCTTGGCCTGCCGCTCGGCCCGCTGGCGGTGAGCTACCTGCTGGTCGGTCTGGTGACCAACTTCTTCCGCGGCTGGGTGACCGACCTCACCACCGCTATTTTCGAGAAAAAAATGGGCATCCAGCTTGAACAGAAAGTCCATCTTTCAGGAGCAACAGCATGAAGCGGATCCGCATTGAGAAAGGCACGGGCGGCTGGGGTGGCCCGCTGGAGTTCGACGCCACCGAAGGCAAAAAGATTGTGTACATCACCGCGGGCACGCGCCCGGCGATCGTCGACACGTTGCGCGATCTGACCGGCTGGGAAGCGGTCGACGGCTTCAAGGAAGGCGAACCGCCGGAAGCGGAAATTGGCGTGGCGGTGATCGACTGCGGCGGCACGCTGCGCTGCGGCATCTATCCGAAGCGCCGCATTCCGACGGTAAATATTCACTCCACCGGGAAATCCGGCCCGCTGGCGCAGTACATCGTTGAAGATATTTATGTGTCAGGCGTGAAGGAAGACAACATCACCCTGGTGAAGGGGACGTCTGCACCGCAAAAATCGGCCCCGCGCGAGTACGACACCAGCAAGAAAATTACCGAGCAGAGCGACGGCCTGCTGGCGAAGGTCGGGATGGGCATGGGGTCCGCCGTGGCGGTGCTGTTCCAGTCCGGGCGCGACACCATCGACACGGTGCTGAAGACCATCCTGCCGTTTATGGCGTTCGTCTCGGCGCTGATCGGCATCATCATGGCCTCCGGCCTGGGCGACTGGATTGCACATGGCCTCGCCCCGCTCGCCAGCCACCCGCTTGGGCTGGTGACGCTGGCGCTGATCTGCTCCTTCCCGCTGCTGTCGCCGTTCCTCGGCCCGGGCGCGGTGATTGCTCAGGTCATCGGCGTGCTGATTGGCGTGCAGATTGGTCTGGGGAACATTCCCCCGCACCTCGCCCTGCCCGCCCTGTTTGCCATTAACGCCCAGGCAGCGTGCGACTTTATCCCCGTGGGGCTGTCGCTGGCGGAAGCACGCCAGGACACCGTGCGCGTGGGCGTGCCGTCCGTGCTGGTCAGCCGCTTCCTGACGGGCGCGCCGACGGTGCTGATTGCCTGGTTTGTCTCCGGCTTTATTTATCAATAAGAGGTTCCTGCCATGACCGTGATTTACCAGACCACCATTACCCGCATCGGCCAGAGCGCGGCGGATGCGCTGAGCGACCAGATGCTGATCACCTTTCGCGAAGGGGCGCCTGCGGATATCGAAGAGTTTTGCTTTATTCACTGCCACGGCGAGCTGAACGGTGAGCTGAAGGCCGGGAGCCAGCTGGAGCTGGGCGAGGCGCGCTATGCCGTGACCGCCGTCGGCGACGTCGCTGAACAAAACCTGCGCGAGCTGGGCCACATCACCCTGCGTTTCGACGGCCAGCCGCAGGCGGAATATCCCGGCACGGTTCACGTAGCGGGCCCGGTTCCGCAGGCCGTTACCCCAGGCTGCACGTTAAAATTTGTTGCGTAATTAAGGAGATAGACATGAGTCAGGTTGCCGTTGTCATTGGTGGGGGACAAACCTTAGGCGAGTTCCTCTGCCGTGGGCTTGCCGCAGAAGGTTACCGCGTGGCGGTAGTGGACATTCAGAGTGAAAAGGCCGCCCGCGTGGCGGACACCATCAACACCGAGTTTGGTGAAGGAATGGCGTACGGGTTTGGCGCCGACGCCACCAGCGAGCAGAGCGTGATGGCGCTGGCCCGCGGCGTGGACGAGATTTTTGGGCGTACCGATCTGCTGGTCTACAGCGCGGGGATTGCGAAAGCGGCCTTTATCAGCGACTTCGAGCTGGGGGATTTTGACCGCTCGCTGCAGGTCAATCTGGTGGGCTATTTCCTCTGCGCCCGCGAGTTTTCCCGTCTGATGATCCGCGACGGCATTCAGGGGCGCATCATTCAGATCAACTCAAAATCGGGGAAAGTGGGCAGCAAGCACAACTCCGGCTACAGCGCGGCGAAGTTTGGCGGCGTGGGGCTGACGCAGTCTCTGGCGCTGGATCTGGCCGAGTACGGCATTACCGTCCACTCGCTGATGCTGGGCAATCTGCTGAAATCGCCGATGTTCCAGTCCCTGCTGCCGCAGTACGCCACCAAGCTCGGTATTAAAGCGGAAGAAGTGGAGCAGTACTACATCGATAAAGTGCCGCTCAAGCGCGGGTGCGACTATCAGGACGTGCTGAACATGCTGCTGTTTTACGCCAGCCCGAAAGCCTCGTACTGCACCGGACAGTCGATTAACGTCACCGGTGGGCAGGTGATGTTCTGAGTTCATTCCCCGGTGGCGCTGCGCTTACCGGGGCTACAATCCCCGTAGGCCGGGTAAGGCGCAGCCGCCACCCGGCAATTAAAGGAGCCGATATGGTCACCGCACTCATCACCGTCGCCGCCCTCGCCTGGCTCTGCCAGATGGCGTTTGGCGGCTGGCAAATCCATCGGTTTAACCGCGCGTTTGACGCCCTGTGCCAGAAAGGCCGCGTGGGCGTCGGGCGTTCCGGTGGACGTTTCAAGCCGCGGGTCGTCGTCGCTGTTGCGCTGGATGAAAACAACAAGGTCTGCGATTCCCTCATCATGCGCGGCATGACCGTCTTTGCCCGTCCGGTGAAAATCCAGGCAATCAACGGCATTTCACTGCAGGAATTGCAGCCCGATGTGATCTTTCCCCATGATCCACTTTGTCAGAATGCACTATCATTAGCGCTTAATCTGAAACATGGATAATTTCGTTGTGAAAGATATAGACTTGCGAAATTATCATTTCGCAACCTAAGGAACGAAGCGCCTATGAAACCTCGTCAGCGGCAGGCGGCCATTCTTGAGCATCTGCAAAAACAGGGAAAATGCTCGGTGGAGGATCTGGCCCACTACTTTGACACCACCGGCACGACGATACGCAAGGACCTCGTATTGCTCGAAAACTCTGGCGCCGTCATTCGAACCTACGGCGGCGTGGTGCTCAATAAAGACGAAGCGGACCCGCCTATCGACCACAAAACGCTGATCAATACCCACCAGAAAGCGCTGATTGCCGAAGCCGCCGTAAAATTTATCCACGATGGCGACTCGATCATTCTGGATGCAGGCAGTACCGTCCTGCAGATGATCCCCCTGCTCAGCCGCTTTAACAACATCACGGTGATGACCAACAGCCTGCACATCGTCAACGCCCTGTCGGAGAACGACTGCGAGCAGACCATCCTGATGCCCGGCGGCACCTTCCGTAAAAAATCCGCGTCGTTCCACGGGCAGCTGGCGGAGAACGCCTTCGACCACTTCAGCTTCGATAAACTGTTTATGGGTACCGACGGCATCGACCTGAACGCGGGCGTCACGACGTTTAACGAGGTGTTCAGCGTCAGTAAAGCCATGTGCAACGCCGCGCGGGAAGTGATTCTGATGGCGGACTCGTCGAAGTTTGGCCGCAAAAGCCCCAACATTGTCTGTAGCCTGGAGAGCGTCGACAAGCTGATTACCGACGCGGGTATCGACCCGGCGTTCAAAAAAGCGCTGGAAGAGAAAGGCATCGACGTGATCGTAACCGGAGAGAGAGATGAGTGATTTTCTGTTAGAAACGGGCCGCCAGACGCTAATGCTGGAGCTGCAGGAAGCCAGCCGCCTGCCGGAACGTCTGGGCGAGGATTTTGTCCGCGCGGCCAACACCATTATCCACTGCGAAGGCAAAGTGATCGTGGCGGGCATCGGTAAATCCGGCCATATCGGCAAAAAGATTGCCGCGACGCTGGCCAGCACCGGCACCCCGGCCTTCTTCGTGCACCCTGCCGAAGCGCTGCACGGCGATCTGGGAATGATTGAAAGCCGCGACGTGATGCTGTTTATCTCCTACTCCGGTTCGGCGAAAGAGCTGGATCTCATTATTCCGCGCCTGCAGGAAAAATCGGTCGCCCTGCTGGCGATGACCGGGAAATCCCGCTCGCCCCTGGCGCTGGCCGCCAAAGCGACGCTGGATATTTCCGTTGAGCGTGAAGCCTGTCCGATGCACCTCGCCCCCACCTCCAGCACCGTGAATACCCTGATGATGGGCGACGCGCTGGCGATGGCGGTAATGCAGGCGCGCGGGTTTAACGAAGAAGATTTCGCCCGCTCGCATCCGGCGGGGGCGCTCGGGGCGCGCCTGCTCAACAAGGTCCACCACCTGATGCGCACAGAAGATGCGATTCCACAGGTCAAGCTCAATACCAGCGTCATGGACGCGATGCTGGAGCTGAGCCGTACCGGTCTGGGGCTGGTAGCGGTGTGCGACGACGACGGGTACGTCAAAGGCGTGTTCACCGACGGCGACCTGCGCCGCTGGCTGGTGGGCGGCGGTAAGCTGGAAACAGACGTGTCTGACGCCATGACCCAGGGCGGGCTGACGCTGAACGCCGAGAGCCGCGCCATTGAAGCCAAAGAGGTGCTGATGAAGCGCAAAATCACCGCCGCACCGGTGGTGGATGACACCGGCAGGCTGTGCGGTGCCATTAACCTGCAGGATTTCTATCAGGCCGGGATTATCTAACCCTTCAGCCCGAGACGCTTCGCCAGCCGGTGCAGGTTGGCGACGTCCATCTCCAGCGCCCGGGCGCACGCCGCCCAGTTGCGGTTATTCTGCTCCAGCGCGCGGGTAATCATCTGACGCTGAAACGCCTCTGTCGCGTCACGCAGATTTTCATGTGCTCTCTCTGGTACAGCCTGCGCAATAGACGAAATTTCATCATGCTGCGCAAAATGCCGGGCATGTATAACCACTTCATCACCCGAACGCGTCGCTCGCGCCAGCACCACCGCGCGGTGAATCGCGTGTTCCAGCTCGCGCACGTTGCCCGGCCAGCCGTAGCTCAGCAGATGCGCCCTCGCCCCCGGGCTTAACACCACGCGGGAAAGCCCCATCCTGAGACGGCACTGTTCGCAGAAATAGCCCGCCAGCAGCACCACGTCGTCCCCGCGCTCGCGCAGCGGCGGCACGGTAAGCGGGAACACGCTCAGGCGGTGGAACAGGTCGGCGCGGAACTGCCCGGCAAGCACCGCTTCACGCAGGTCGCGGTTCGTCGCCGCCAGCACGCGAACGTCCACTCTGTGACTGCGGTCGTCCCCCACGCGCTGGATATCGCCGTACTGTAATACGCGCAGAAGTTTGGCCTGGAGCGACAGAGAGAGCTCACCTATTTCATCCAGAAACAGCGTGCCGTTATCGGCCATTTCGAACTTGCCGCTGCGGTTGCTGATGGCGCCGGTAAACGCCCCTTTGACGTGGCCAAACAATTCGCTTTCCGCCACGCTTTCCGGCAGCGCGGCGCAGTTGAGGTACACCAGCGGATTGACCGCGCGCGGCGACGCTTCGTGAATCGACTTCGCCACCAGCTCCTTGCCGGTGCCGGTCTCCCCGAAGATCAGCACGTTCAAATCGGACGCGGCAACAATCTCAATCTCTTTTTTGAGCTGCGCCATGCCCGGCGAGAGGCCAATCATCTCCGTGTGCGTCACCTGCTCAAACGCCGCCGGGCTGCCGGGAGAAATATTCTGACTCTCCAGCTGTTCAATCAGCAGCGCATTGTTCAGCGCCCCGGCGGCCAGGGCGGCAATCAAGCGAAGCTCCTCATCGCTGAAGGTATCGAACTGGTCCGGCGACAGGCCGTCGAGGGTCAGCGCGCCAATCAGATTCTGCCCGGCAAACAGCGGCAGGCCAATACAGGCGTGCACCTTCAGGCTCTCCTGGCCTGGAATCAGCCCGTCGTACGGGTCGGGCAGATCGCTGTCCGCCGGGAAACGCACCACGTCACCCGCACGGGCGATAGTTTCCAGACGCGGGTGGCCTTCAAGGGTAAAGCGCCGCCCGAGCACGTCCTTCGCCAGGCCGTCGATGGCCAGGGGAATAAACTGCCGCCCCTCGTAGCGCAGCAGCGCCGAGGCGTCGCACGCCAGCACGTGGCGCAGCGTGGAGATCAGCCGCTGGAAGCGGTCCTGATGACCAATACCGGTTTGCAGTTCAATGGCGATTTTCGCCAGCACGTCTACGGAAAAGCTCATCTCTGCCTCGCTGTCATTTTGACAATGCATGTTGTCATAGTGACACTGTTTTTAATAGTCATAATGACTACCCACTTCGGATTATCAAAATATTAACCTATAAAAATCAATATATTAAAAGTTGGCACGCGGCTTGATATAAGCAAACCATCCTATTTGAAAAACGCGATATTACGCTAAGGTTTGCTATGTCTATTCTGGTTAAAAATAACATTCATTGGGTGGGTCAACGTGACTGGGAAGTGCGCGATTTCCACGGGACGGAATATAAAACGCTGCGCGGCAGCAGCTACAACAGCTATCTCATTCGTGAAGGTAAAAATGTGCTGATCGATACCGTCGATCACAAGTTCAGCCGCGAGTTCGTGCAGAACCTGCGCAGCGAAATCGATCTGAACGACATCGACTACATCATCATCAACCACGCGGAGGAGGATCACGCCGGGGCCCTGACCGAGCTGATGTCGTATATTCCGGACACCCCGATCTACTGCACCACCAACGCCATCGACTCGATCAACGGCCACCACCACCATCCGGAGTGGAACTTCCACACCGTGAAAACGGGCGACGCGCTGGATATCGGCAACGGCAAGCAGCTGATCTTCGTGGAAACGCCGATGCTGCACTGGCCGGACAGCATGATGACCTACATGACCGGCGACGCGGTGCTGTTCAGCAACGACGCCTTCGGCCAGCACTACTGCGACGAACGTCTGTTCAACGACGAGGTGGATCAGACCGAGCTGTTCGAACAGTGCCAGCGCTACTACGCCAATATCCTGACTCCGTTCAGCCGTCTGGTGACGCCTAAAATCACCGAGATCCTCGGCTTTAACCTGCCGGTGGAGATGATTGCCACCTCCCACGGCGTGGTGTGGCGTGAAAACCCCACCCAGATCGTGGAGCTGTACCTGAAGTGGGCGGCGGATTATCAGGAAGATCGCATCACGATCTTCTACGACACCATGTCCAACAACACCCGCATGATGGCGGACGCCATTGCCCAGGGCATCAACGAGGTGGACCCGAACGTGGCGGTGAAAATCTTCAACGTGGCGCGCAGCGATAAAAACGAGATCCTCACCAACGTCTTCCGCTCCAAGGGCGTGCTGGTGGGCACCTCCACCATGAACAACGTGATGATGCCGAAGATTGCCGGTCTGGTCGAAGAGATGACCGGCCTGCGCTTTCGCAACAAGCGCGCCAGCGCCTTTGGCTCCCACGGCTGGAGCGGCGGCGCGGTCGACCGCCTTTCCACCCGTTTACAGGATGCAGGGTTTGAGATGTCGATGAGCCTGAAAGCGAAATGGCGGCCGGATATCGACGCCCTGGAAATCTGCCGCCAGCACGGCCGCGACATTGCCCGTCAGTGGGCGCTCGCACCGCTGCCGGAAACCGCCCCCGCCGCGGCGGTTGCGCCGGAAGCCGTAGCTGAAGCCGCCGCTGCCGACCTCGGTCCTTGCATGCAGTGCAGCGTGTGCCAGTGGATTTACGACCCGGAACGGGGCGAGCCGCTGCAGGATGTCGCCCCGGGCACGCCGTGGAGCGAGGTGCCGGACACCTTCCTCTGCCCGGAATGTTCCCTCGGGAAAGACGTCTTTGATGAACTGGCAACGGAGGCAAAATGAGCCACGGTATCGTCATTATCGGCTCGGGCTTTGCCGCCCGCCAGCTGGTGAAAAATATCCGCAAGCAGGACGCTAACGTGCCGTTGACGCTGATCGCCGCCGACAGCATGGACGAGTACAACAAGCCTGATTTAAGCCACGTCATTAGCCAGAACCAGCGCGCAGACGATCTCACCCACCAGACGGCGGGGGCGTTCGCGGAACAGTTTAACCTGCGTCTGTTTCCGTACACCTGGGTTACCGATATCGACGCCAACGCCCGTCTGGTGAAAGCGAAAGATAAAACCTGGCAGTACGACAAGCTGGTGCTGGCCACGGGTGCCTCTGCGTTTGTGCCGCCGGTTGAGGGCCGCGAGCTGATGGTCACGCTCAACAGCCAGCAGGCGTATCAGGCCAGCGAAACGGAGCTTCGCGACGCCACGCGGGTGATGATTGTCGGCGGCGGGCTGATCGGTACCGAGCTGGCGATGGATTTCTGCCGTGCGGGAAAATCCGTGACCCTGGTCGACCACGCGGCGAGCATTCTGTCGGCGCTGATGCCCGCTGAAGTGAGCTGCCGCTTACAGCATCGTCTGACCGACATGGGCGTGCATCTGCTGCTGAAATCGCAGCTGCAGAGCCTGAGCAAAACCGGCAGCGGCATACGTGCAACGCTCGACCGCAGCCGCAGCGTGGAGGTGGATGTGGTGATTGCGGCGACGGGGCTGCGCCCGGAAACGGCGCTGGCGCACCGCGCAGGCGCCGAAATCAACCGCGGCGTGAAGGTTAACAGCTACCTGCAAACCACCCAGCCGGACATGTATGCCCTGGGCGACTGCGCGGAAATTAACGGCCAGGTGCTGCCGTTCCTGCAACCGATTCAGTTAAGCGCCATGTGCCTGGCGAAAAACCTGCTCGGGGGCAACGCTCCGGTGAAATTACCCGCCATGCTGGTGAAGGTAAAAACGCCGGAAGTGCCGCTGCATCTTGCAGGTGAAACGCAGCGTCAGGATCTGAACTGGCAAATTGCCCTTTCGCCGCAGGGCATGGTGGCGCGCGGCACCGATACCGACGGTCAGATGCGCGCCTTTGTCGTCAGTGAGGACAGGATGAAGGAGGCCTTCGCCCTGCTGAAATCGCTCCCTGCTTAACCCTCCTGTTGCCGGGTGGCGCTGCGCTTACCCGGCCTACATGCAGACCCGTAAAAGCGTAGCGCAACCGGACTGGGTCGTTCAGGAACGTACCACCAGCGCGTCGTAGCCGCGCCAGCGGTAATTCGCCATGGAGATCAGCCAGCAGGCGACAAACAGACCCACGACGACAAACCCGGCGTTGCCCAGATTGTCGTTTACCGCGCCAATCAGATCCCAGAGGCCGCCGCTGAGGGCAAATTTATCCATCAGCAGACCCAGCGCTTCCAGCCCGCCGATAAACAGCGCCACCACCACGGAGGTGCCGGTGATGGTCATGTTGTAGTAAAGCTTGCGCTGCGGTTTGTTAAACGCCCAGCCGTAGGCACCCACCATCAGCAGGTTGTCGAGGGTATCCACCAGCGCCATGCCGCTGGCGAAGAGTGCCGGGAAGATCATGATTGACCACACCGACATTCCGCTGGACGCGCTGGCGGCAGAGATCCCCAGCACGCCGATCTCGGTGGCCGTATCAAAGCCGAGACCAAACAGGAAACCGACCAGGTACATCTGCCAGCTTTTATTGACGAGGCGGAAGGTCTTGCCGAACAGCCAGTTCATTACCCCGCCCTGAGCCGGTAGCGTGATGTCGTCCTGCACCGGCCTGCCGCGTTTTAGCGCCTGAAAACTGCGCCAGACGCCGCGCAGGATCACCATATTCACCAGCGCCATCGCCAGCAGGAAGGTCGCGGAAACGGCGGTGCCAATCAGGCTGCCGGTTTCGTGGAACCACGCCATGTTCTTCTGAAACGCCGTGGCGGTAGCGGCGATGGCAATGGAGGCCAGCACCACGATGGTGGAGTGGCCCAGCGAGAACCACGCCCCCACGCCGGACGGGCGTTTGCCCTGCTGCATCATCTTACGCGTCACGGTATCAATGGCGGCAATGTGGTCAGCGTCCACCGCATGACGCAGTCCGTAGCACCACGCCAGCAGGCTTGCCGCCATCAGCGCCGTGCTGCCGCTAAAGGTGTGCCATGCCCATCCCCAGGCCAGCAGGTTTGCCATTACCAGAGCCAGCAGCAGAAGCGCGGCGCGAGGTTCATTGCGTAACAGTCGTAACATTTTAAGTCCTTTGTAAACATGACCGGGCTGCGGCGACCACCGCCTGCCCGAAGGAGATCGCTCCGTCACCTGCGGGCAGGCGCGAAGGAAAAAGAAGCGTAAAGTCAGAAAGATAATGACGCAGACGCGCGCGCAGCAGACGGTTGTGCAATACCCCGCCGCTGAGGCAGATTGTCGACAGCGACAGGCGCCGGGCGTGAAACGCGGCGAGCTGCGCCAGCCCTTTTGCCAGCGCGTCGTGAAACGCCCAGGCGCGCGCGCAGGGCTCCGCCTGCCAGCTCAGCCACTGCTGCCAGAAAAGCGCGAGATTATCCGCGTCCAGCGTCACCGGATGGTCGACACCCGCGCACTGCGATGCCAGGGCTTCCAGCCGGCAGGCGGCTTCACCTTCCCAGGATTGCGTTTCGATACCCAGCGCGCAGGCGACTGCATCAAACAGGCGACCGCAGGACGAGGCCCGCGGCGCGTTGAGGCCACGCTGGATCGCCGTCGCCAGCAGCGGCCAGTTCTGGCGCTGTACCGCGTGGGTTTCCGGGTACTGCTGCCAGTCAGGCACAAACGCCAGGCAGTGGGCGAGCAGATTGCGCCACGGCTGCCGCGCCGCCAGATCGCCACCCGGCAGCGCAACGGCAGGCAGGCCCCCCAGATGCGCATAGTCGAGATAGCTGACCCGCAGGCACTCTCCACCCCACAGCGCGCCGTTTTCCCCCATGCCGATCCCGTCCAGCGTCAGGGCGATAACGTCTCCGCCCTCGCGCGGCCAGCCGTTTTCGGCCATGCACGCCGCCGCGTGAGCGTGATGGTGGTGTACCTCTTCAAGGGGCAACGCCTGCGCCTGCGCCCACTGGCGAGCGCGATACCCCGGATGGGCATCGCACACCACGCGCGTCGGCTGAAAGGCGTAAATGTCCTGCATCACCGACAGCGCGGAACGCCACTGCGCTTCCACACCCTCGTCACCGAGATCGCCAAAATGCTGGCTCAGCACCGCCTGGTTCCCACGCACCAGGCAGAAGGTGTTTTTCATCTCCGCCCCGGTGCACAGCATGGCGGGGATATTGTCGAACCCGGCAGGCAGCGTGATGGCATCCGGCACAAAGCCGCGCGCGCGGCGCAGCATCGCACCGTCCCGATCCATCACCGAATCGTCCATCCGCTGCAGGATATCGCGGTTATGCAGCAGGAAGCCGTCCGTGATGCCGCTGAGCTCATCCAGCGCCTGGCGGTTGGTGACGGCAGGCGGTCTGCCGCTGAGGTTGCCGGAGGTCATCACCAGCGGGCGCTGACTGTCCATCATCAGAAGATGCTGCAGCGGGTTCGCAGGAAGCATGATGCCCACGGTATCCAGACCGGGCGCGATACCTTCCGGGAGCGCGGGCAGCCAGGCTTTTGGCGTGAGCACAATGGGTGCGGCGGGTGAGCGTAGCAGTGCCTGAACCGTCTCCGGCAGGTCATCCGCATGCGGGATCATTACCGCCAGCGGCTTCGACGGGCGCTGCTTGCGTGCCCGAAGCGTCGCGACCGCCTGCGGGTTACGCGCATCGCAGACGAGGTGAAAGCCGCCCAGCCCTTTAACCGCGACAATACCGCCGCTTTTCAGCATCGCTACCGCCGCGCGCAGCGCAGCCTCGCGCTCAGCGGTCATGTCGCCCGCACGCCACGCCAGCGCGGGTCCGCAGTCCGGGCAGGCGACCGGCTGGGCGTGAAAACGGCGGTCGGCAGGATTACGGTACTCTGCTTCACACGGCCCGCAGAGCGGGAACGGCGCCATTGCCGTGGCCGGACGGTCATAGGGCATCGCGCGGATAATGGTAAACCGCGGCCCGCAGTGGGTGCAGTTGATAAACGGATAGCGATAGCGGCGTTCGCGTGGGTCGCACATCTCAGCCAGACACGCCGGGCAGGTCGCGGCATCGGGGACAATCTGGGTGTCCATCGTCCCGGCCCCGCTGTGGCGGATGGTAAAGTCCTCCGGCACGTGCGCCCAGGTAAACGGCTGCGTTTCCACGCGATCAATGCGTGCCAGCGGCGGGCAGTCCTGATGCAGCCTCGCGGTAAAGGCCCCCCCATTACCCGCGAGGCGCACCAGCACGCCCTCTCCGTCATTGCAGACGTCACCGGTCAGCTGAAGCGCCTTCGCCAGCTGCCAGACGAAGGGACGAAACCCCACGCCCTGCACCTTGCCGCGCACCCGCAGCTGAACGCCGTTGCTGCTCATACGGTTCAGAACAGCAGTGATGACGAGGTGTCGAACGCCGCGCGACGGCGCTTTTCGGCGCTCATCTGCTCAAGCTTGTCGCGATCCACGCAGACCAGCGCGTGCGTCGGGCAGGCTTCCATACAGGCCGGGCCGGCCTCACGGTGGTAGCACAGGTCGCACTTGTTGGCTTCGGCTTTCTCCGCCCGCACGCTCAGCCCCATGCCGCTGTTGCGCACCACCGGACGGACCACCACCTCCATCGCGCCATACGGGCAGGCAACCACGCAGGTTTTGCAGCCAATGCAGCGCTCCTGCATCACGTGCACAAAGCCTTTCTCGCGTTTAATCGCCCCGTTCGGGCAGACGTTCGCGCACGGAGCGTCTTCGCACTGGCGACAGATGGCGGCGGTGGAGATATTCACGCCTTTGATGACGTGGATGCGCGGCAGGAAGGTGTCAGGGGTGAGCGACGCACAGTCCTGCTCCGCCTGATGGGAAACCACGCACGCCACTTCACAGGTACGGCAACCAATACACTTACTGGCATCGGCCATAATAAAACGGTTCATCTGCTTCTCCAGCATTACAGTTATGCGCGGAGATATTCATAAACCGTGCCAATAATTAACATATTGATTTTATAGAACTTTAAAAATCGCAGCGGCGCTGTCATCGTCACTTATGACGATGACAGCTGTCGACATCAGCGGTGTGGGCCGTCAATAACCGAGTCGCGCAGGACAAGCTCGCCGGAGAAGGTTTGCTGATATTTAAACTCGCCGCCGTCGAGCATGAAGATCAGGCGGCTGATGGTCTCCTGAATCATCTCCGTTACCGGAATGCGTACGCTGGAGAGCGACGGCACGATGTAGGGTGCGATGGCCACATCGTCGAAACCGATCACCGACACCGCGTCGGGCGTGGCCACGCCGCTGTCGTGCAGCTGCTTCAGGGCACCGATGGCCATATCGTCATTGCTCGCCACCAGCGCCGTAAAGCGCTCACCGCGCGCAAGCAGGTCGGACACCGCCGCCGCGCCGCTGGCGGGGTTCCACTTCCCCTGCGCGATCAGCCCCTCGCGCAGCGGAATACCGTGCTGCGCCAGCGCATCCTTGTAGCCGGAGAGACGCTCGACCCCGGTGGGAGAATCCATCGAGCCGGTGATAAAGGCGATCTCCCGATGCCCTTTCGCAATCAGCTGTGACACCGCGTCCTGGCTGGAGGCTTTATGATCGGACCAGACGCTGTGGCTGCTGTTTTTCCGCAGGCGGCGGTTGAGCACCATAATGGGCTGCTCGCACTTCTCGACGATCGCATCCATCTCATCCACGCTCAGAAAACGCGGATAGATGATCACCGCGTCGCAGCGCATATCCAGCAGATACTGGATCGCCTCGCGCTCCTCATCGGCGCTGTGCTTGCCGTCCGCGAGGATCAGCTGTCGCCCTTTCTCTTCGGTCATGCGCGCGGCGTGAAACAGCAGTTCGCTAAAGTAGACGCCGTGATAAAGGGTGTTCGTCACCACCAGGCCCAGCGTCTGGGTGCGTTTGGTCGCCAGGTTGCGCGCCAGCAAATTTGGGCGATAGCCGCTCTCTTCAATGGCCTGAAACACCCGGTCTTTGGTCTCCTGGCTGACGTAGCCATTACCCGACAGCACCCGGGACACCGTCGCTTTCGAAACGCCTGCCCGCTTCGCCACTTCCAGCATCGTGGTCATGTTTTTTTTCCATCCGAAACTCATGCGGGCAGTGTACTGCACTGCAGAAAAATTGTCGCAGCGGCGACATCACGCTTTCGGCACCTCATTGCGACATTCATCACGAAACGAAAAAATGGTCAAAAAGCGATCTTGTTTCATTCATAAAAACTCATGATGATTATGTGGAACCGGTTTCCTACATTTCACACAACGATAACAGGATCACATCCGATGGCCAAAAATTACGCTGCGCTGGCGAACGACGTTATCAGCGCGCTGGGCGGCAAAGAGAACATCGTCGCCGTCACCCACTGCATGACGCGACTGCGTTTCGTTCTGAAAGACGAAACCCTCACCGACGCCGCGCGCCTGAAAAGCATCAGCGGCGTGCTCGGCGTGGTGCGTAACGACAACCAGTGCCAGGTGATTATTGGCAATACCGTCTCTCAGGCGTACCGCGAGGTGGTAAGCCTGCTGCCCGCTGACCTGCAGCCCGCGGTGCCGGAAGGCCCGCAAAAGCTGACGCTGCGCCGCATTGGCGCCGGGATCCTCGACGCGCTGATTGGCACCATGTCCCCGCTGATCCCGGCGATCATCGGCGGCTCGATGGTCAAGCTGCTGGCGATGATCCTTGAGATGACCGGCGTGCTGCCCAAAGGCGCGCCGACGCTCACCATTTTGACCGTCATCGGCGACGGCGCGTTCTTCTTCCTGCCGCTGATGGTGGCGGCCTCGGCGGCGGTAAAATTCAAAACCAACATGTCGCTGGCGATAGCCATTGCGGGCGTGCTGGTGCACCCGAGCTTTATCGAGCTGATGGCGAAAGCCGCGCAGGGCGAGCACGTTGAGTTCGCCTTTATCCCGGTGACGGCGGTGAAATACACCTACACCGTCATCCCCGCGCTGGTGATGACCTGGTGCCTGTCGTACATCGAACGCTGGGTGGATCGCATCACCCCGGCGGTGACGAAAAACTTCCTCAAGCCGATGCTGATCGTGCTGATTGCCGCCCCGCTCGCCATCGTGCTGATTGGCCCGCTGGGGATCTGGATCGGTAGCGCCATCTCCGCGCTGGTCTACACCATTCACGGCTACCTGGGCTGGCTCTCCGTGGCGATCATGGGCGCATTGTGGCCGCTGCTGGTGATGACCGGGATGCACCGCGTCTTTACGCCGACCATCATTCAGACCATTGCCGAAACGGGCAAGGAAGGGATGGTGATGCCGTCGGAAATTGGCGCCAACCTGTCGCTCGGCGGTTCGTCGCTGGCGGTGGCGTGGAAAACGAAAAACCCGGAGCTGCGCCAGACGGCGCTGGCGGCGGCGGCCTCCGCCATCATGGCGGGGATCTCTGAACCGGCCCTGTACGGCGTCGCGATCCGTCTGAAACGCCCGCTGATTGCCAGCCTGATCAGCGGCTTTATCTGCGGCGCGGTGGCGGGCATAGCCGGTCTTGCCAGCCATTCGATGGCGGCACCGGGGCTGTTCACCAGCGTGCAGTTCTTCGACCCGGCCAACCCAATGACCATCGTCTGGGTGTTTGGCGTGATGGGTCTGGCAGTGGTGCTGTCGTTTATTCTGACCCTGATACTGGGCTTTGAGGATATTCCGGTCGAAGACGAGGCTGAAAAAGCGCGCGCCCTGCAGACCGCACCGGTACAGAACAACGCAGCAAAAGCATAAATTGAAAGCGAGGTAAGAATGTCTGTTTTTCCACAAGGATTTTTATGGGGCGGCGCGCTTGCCGCCAACCAGAGCGAAGGGGCTTACCGTGAAGGCGGCAAAGGGCTGACGACGGTCGATATGATCCCCCACGGCGCGAATCGCCTGGCGGTGAAGCTCGGTAAGGAAAAGCGTTTCTCGCTGCGTGACGACGAGTTCTACCCGAGCCACGAGGCGATTGATTTTTACCATCGCTATAAAGAGGACATCGCCCTGATGGCGGAGATGGGCTTTACGGTGTTCCGCACCTCGATCGCCTGGAGCCGCCTCTATCCGAACGGCGACGAGCCGCTGCCGAACAAAGAAGGCATTGCCTTTTACCGCGCGGTGTTCGAGGAGTGCAAAAAGTACAACATCGAGCCGCTGGTGACCCTCTGCCACTTTGACGTGCCGATGCACCTGGTGACGGAGTACGGCTCCTGGCGCAACCGCAAGATGGTCGATTTCTTCGCCCGCTACGCCCGCACCTGCTTCGAAGAATTTAACGGGTTGGTGAAATACTGGCTGACCTTCAACGAAATCAACATCATGCTGCACAGCCCGTTTTCCGGCGCGGGACTGGTGTTTGAGGAAGGCGAAAACGAAGACCAGGTGAAATACCAGGCCGCGCACCACGAGCTGGTGGCGAGCGCGCTGGCGACCAAAATTGCCCACGAGGTAAACCCGGAAAACCAGGTCGGCTGCATGCTGGCGGGCGGTAACTTCTACCCCTACTCCTGCAAGCCGGAAGACGTGTGGATGGCGCTGGAGAAAGACCGCGAGAACCTGTTCTTTATCGACGTGCAGGCGCGCGGAAGCTACCCGGCCTACTCTGCCCGCGTGTTCCGCGAGAAAGGCGTGGTGATTGTTAAAGATCCGGGCGATGACGAACTGCTGAAAAATACCGTCGACTTTGTGTCGTTTAGCTACTACGCCTCGCGCTGCGCCTCGGCGGACATGAACGCGGGCAACACCAGCGCGGCGAACATCGTGAAGTCCCTGCGCAACCCGCACATCCAGGTGAGCGAATGGGGCTGGGGCATCGACCCGCTCGGGCTGCGCATCACCATGAACATGATGTACGACCGCTACCAGAAGCCGCTGTTCCTGGTGGAGAACGGCCTGGGAGCGAAAGACGTCGTTGATGAAAACGGCGAGATTAACGACGACTACCGCATCAGCTACCTGCGCGAGCACATCCGCGCAATGGGGGATGCGATTGAGGACGGCGTGCCGCTGATGGGCTACACCACCTGGGGCTGCATTGACCTGGTCTCGGCCTCAACCGGTGAGATGAGCAAGCGCTACGGGTTTGTGTACGTTGACCGCGACGACGCCGGGAACGGCACGCTGGAACGGAAACGCAAGAAATCGTTCGGATGGTATAAGAAGGTGATTGCGAGTAACGGGGCGGATCTCGAGTAGCCTGTTTTGCCGGGTGGCGGCTTCGCCTTACCCGGCCTACAAAACCGTAGGCCCGGTAAGCGTAGCGCCACCGGGCGCTGCTCAGAGCTGAGAAAAACCTCCATCCCCAACCCACCCGGCAAGCCGTGAATACACCACGTCCACCGCCTCTTTCACCGGCGGCGTCATCGGGTAATAAAACCCGACAATATCCGGCTGAATGCCCAAAAACAGCACCTCGCCCACGTCACCTTTGATCTGATCCACGAGGTAGTTCAGCGGCATATTGTGGGTGGTCATCATAAACATCTCGGCGATGTCGTCCGGGTCAATCAGGCGGATCTCGCCGGGGTTGAGCCCCATATCGGTGGCATCGACGATCAACAGCCTGTCCGGACGCAGCTCGCGGATGGCCACCACGTCGTTTTCCGGCGCGCTGCCGCCGTCAATCACCACCCAGTCGCCCTGCGGGTTCGCGGCACACATCTCTGCGAGCAGCGGACCCGCGCCGTCGTCGCCCATCATGCTGTTGCCGACACACAGTAAAACGTCAGTCACGTAATCTCCTCACCATCAGGTAGATGGCGCTCTCCTGATGAATATCATGCAGCATGCCGAGCAGCGTTTTGCTCCAAGTCTGCTGCTCGGGGGTTTGCCTGCCCAGCGCCGCGTCAAAGGCGTTGGCGAGCATGGCAATGTGGTTCACATCGATCACGATCTCGCCGTACTTCGGCACGCCTTCCATTTTGCGCCGCGCCGTGCTGCCCTCCTCCAGCGTGGCAATCCACGCCAGGTATTCCGGCCAGGGGCAGCTCAGCGCGGCCTCCAGGCAGTCAATCACCCCGAGGTGATGCCCAATCGCCAGGCTGTAATAGACCACCTGCTGCGCCGCATCCGGCGTGGCATCGTTCTCATCAATAAACTTACGGCTCAGCTGGCTGAACACCACCGTTTCACTCATCGGATACGCGCCTCGTCGACGATGCTGTTCAGGTTCGCCACAATCTCATTGAGGCGCGGATCGTTTTCCGCCTCCAGCCAGCGCGCCACCTGGTGGTCGCCCTGGCTCAGCAGGCGCAGATAATCGTCGGCAATCTGGCGCCCGTAGCGGTACCCCGCCAGCCTGCGCGCCGTGCGGTCAACCTTCACCCGCAGCGGCTGCACCATGTCCGGGTGCAGAATGGCGGCCGGCTGGTTGTCGAGTTCGCCCGGCTCGCGCGCGTGGATTTTCTGCTCCAGCAGGCCGAGCGCCATCGCGAAGCCGTACAGCGTCGCAGCGGGCGTCGGCGGGCAGCCCGGAATGTAGACGTCCACCGGCACGATTTTGTCGGTGCCGCCCCAGACGCAGTAGAGGTCATGGAAGATGCCGCCGCTGTTGCCGCAGGCGCCGTACGAGATGCAGATTTTCGGATCGGGCGCGGACTGCCAGGCGCGCAGCGCGGGCGAGCGCATGGCGCGGGTGACGGCCCCGGTGAACAGCAGGATGTCCGCATGACGCGGGGACGGCACCACCTTGATGCCGAAGCGCTCGGCGTCAAACAGCGGCGACAGCGTAGCGAAGATCTCAATCTCGCAGCCGTTGCAGCCGCCGCAGTCCACGCGGTAGACGTAGGCCGAGCGTTTGATTTTTTTCAGCAGCGACGCCTTCATGCTGGCGATGGATTCGTCCACCGTCATCGGCACCGGAATGCCGTTCGCGTCGCGCGGGCCCAGTAGGTTTTCCATCAGCTGGCCTCTCTCATGTGGCGGGTGATATCAATGCGGTCGGACGGCAGCAGGCACTTCTGTCGCTTGCACGCCGGACAGGTTTCAAAGCTTTCACGGTGATGTTCCGCGCGCGCGTCGCCGTTGTGCTGCAGCAGCGCGATGGCGTAGTCGATCTCTTTTTGCACGGCGAACGGGCGCTCGCAGACGCGGCAGCGGCACAGGTCAAAGCGCGACTGCTGCAGGAAATCCTCTTTCTTCCACACCGCCAGCTCGTACTCCTGCGACAGGCGAATGGCGACCGTCGGGCAGACCTCCTCGCAGCGGCCGCAGAAGATGCAGCGTCCAAGGTTAAACTGCCAGGCCAGCTCGCCGGTTTTGAGATCCGTTTCCACCGTCAGGGCATTCGACGGACAGGCGTTGACGCAGGCCGCGCAGCCGATGCACTGCTGCGGGTTGTGCTCCGGCTTGCCGCGAAAGTTTTTGTCGACCGGCATCGGCTCTAGCGGATAGCGGCTGGTCTGCGTGCCGGTTTTGATCACTTTTTTGATGAAGGTAAACATGACGAATCCTTATTTCAGCGGCGAGTTCTTACGCTCGATGCTGTAGCGCTCAAGCTCTTTGTACGGCACCACCTGGCTTTTCTTCTTGCGCACGTCCACAACGGTCATGCGGTCGGTGCAGGAGTAGCACGGGTCGAGGCTGCCGATGATCAGCGGCGCGTCGGAGACCGTGTTGCCGCGCAGCATATAGCGCAGGGTTGGCCAGTTGGCGTAGGTCGCCGCACGGCAGCGCCAGCGGTAGAGCTTCTGGTTGTCGCCGGTCATGCTCCAGTGGATGTCGTCCCCGCGCGGCGCTTCGGCAAAGCCGAGGGCAAAGCGGTTTGGAATGTAGGTGAAGCCTTCCACCATCAGCGGGCCGCCCGGCAGGTTGTCCAGACCGAAGTCGATCATGTTCAGCGCGGTGAACACCTCGTTGATGCGCACCTTCAGGCGGGAAATGACGTCGCAGCCCTGCTCGCTGTGCACGGTCATCGGCAGCAGGCCATAGCCGACGAACGGGTGATCTGCGCGGGTGTCGCGGGCGTGGCCGCTGGCGCGCACCATCGGGCCGACGTTGCTGAAGTCGCGGGCGATTTCCGGGTCAAGACGGCCGATGCCCACGGTGCGCTGCTCGATGTTGGGCGTGCTGAGCAGCATGTCCACCAGCTCCTGCACGTCGCGGCGCATCTGCTGCGCCAGCTGGCGGGTCTGGATCATGTCGTTTTTCAGCAGGTCGCGGCGGATCCCGCCGATCAGGTTCAGACCGTAAGTTTTGCGCGCCCCGGTGAGGATCTCCGCCATCTTCATCGACGCCTCACGCACGCGGAAGAACTGCATAAACCCGGAGTCAAAGCCGACGAAGTGGCAGGCCAGGCCGAGGTTCAGCAGGTGCGAGTGCAGGCGCTCCACCTCCAGCAGGATGGCGCGGATCATCTGCGCGCGTTCCGGCACCACGATCCCCATGCCGTTCTCTACCGAGGTGGTGTAGGCGGTGCTGTGGGCGAAGCCGCAGATGCCGCACACGCGGTCAGAAAGAAACGTCACTTCGTTGTAGCCCATGCGGGTCTCCGCCAGCTTCTCCATGCCGCGGTGGACGTAGAACAGGCGGTAGTCGGCGTCGATAATGTTTTCACCGTCAACGAACAGGCGGAAGTGGCCCGGCTCGTCAGAGGTGACGTGCAGCGGGCCGATCGGCACCACGTTATTCTTCTTGCTGCCCAGCTCGTTGATGAACTCGTAGGTTTCGCTGTCGGTAGTCGGCGCCGGACGCTGGCGGTAGTCCATGCTGTCTTTGCGCAGCGGATAGAGTTCGTCAGGCCAGTCGTCCGGCAGCACCAGACGGCGCTCGTCCGGCAGGCCAACCGGCACCAGGCCATACATATCGCGCACTTCGCGCTCGCCCCAGACGGCGGCGGGCACGCGCGGCGTGACGGACGGGTATTCCGGTTTATTCGGGTCGACCTCGACGCGCACGGTGATCCAGCACTTCTCGCCCTGCTCCATCGACATCACGTAGTACACCGCGTAACTGCCGCACAGCTGGCGCTCGTCGTTACCGAACAGCACCGACAGCCAGCCGCCCTGCCGGTAGTAGAGAAACTCCACCACTTCCGGCAGATAGTTCACCTTAATGGTGACGGTGATCTGGTCTTTGGTTTGCCAGGACTCCTCCAGCACCACGCCCGGGAAAGCCTGATGCAACGCGGCGAGATACTGCTGACCTTTCTTTTCTTCAGACATAAATACTCTCTTTAATCACGCCACCAGCAAGGAGACGAACGCTAAAAATGCAAAACCAAACCCGGCCCAGGTGATGCGGGACGTTTCCACAAAACGCAGGCGCGCCATGCTGTTTTCGAACAGGGCAATGACCAGCACGCCGACCAGCAGCTTGAGGGCGGCAACCACGACGGCCAGCAGCAGACCGCCCGCGGAGAAGTGCGTCATCTGCCCCCACGGGAAGAAGACGCCGACAAACATCTGCAGCACCACCAGCTGTTTGAGGCTGATGCCCCACTTCAGCACCGCAAAGCCGTAGCCGCTGTATTCGGTGAGCGGCCCTTCCTGCAGCTCCTGCTCGGCTTCGGCCAGATCGAACGGCAGCTTGCCCATCTCGATAAACGTGGCGAACGCGCAGGCGCACAGCGCCAGCACCAGCGGAAGGGAGCGGGCAACCGGCCAGTGGTAAACGGTGTCGGTGATAAAGCTGATGTGCGTGGAACCCGCAACCTGCGCGGCGACCCACAGCCCCAGCAGCAGGATCGGCTCAACCAGCACGCCGAGCATCGCCTCGCGGCTGGCACCGATGCCGGTAAACGGGCTACCGGTGTCCAGGCCCGCAATCGCAAAGAAGAAGCGGGCGATGGCGAAGAGGTAGATAAGGGTAATCAGATCGCCAAGCACGGGCAGGGGCGAAGCCACCGTCACCACCGGCAGCGCGGTGGCGACGGTGAGCATCACGCCCACCATCACAAACGGCGTCAGGCGGAAGACCCAGCCTGCGGCATCCGGGGCCACACTCTGGCGAGAAAGCAGCTTGAAGAGATCGCGGTACTCCTGCAGTACGCCAGGCCCACGACGGTTGTGCATCCGGGCGCGCGCCACGCGCGTGATGCCCGACAGCAGCGGCGCGGCGGCGAACAGCACCAGCGCCTGAAGAATTGCCAGTAACAGACTCATGTCAGGCTCCTCGTGAAATCACAATCACTACCAGCACCGCCAGCTCGATCATCGCCAGACGGCGGAACAGCGCGGGCGCGGCAGCGTTCTGCCAGCCGGGTACCCAGCCCACCGGGTTCAGCCAGTGGCGCAGCTTCAGCACGGCGGCGAAGTTCTCTTTCACCGGCATAGCAAAACCGTGGGCGGTGATGACCATCGACTGTTCGTGTTCATAACCGCAGGCCCACGCGGCACCGCGCGAGCGGGAGGTGAGCCGGTCGCGTTTGAAGAACAGCATCAGCACGAACGGCAGCAGCGGCGCGGCAATCAGCAGCAGTGCAATCATCGGCTGGGAAACGACGGTGTGAGCCGTCTCAAGCGGCAGCGGAATGGCCTTGCCCAGCAGCGGCAGCAGCCACGGCGCGGCAACCCCGCCCGCGATGCAGCACAGCGCCAGCGCGACCACGCTTACGCCCATCAGTACCGGTGCGCAGCAGGCGTTCTCAGCCTCACGCGTACGCGGTGCGCCAAGGAAGGTCACGCCATAGACTTTCGCCATGCACATCACGGCCAGCGCCCCGGTAATCGCCAGCCCGACCGCCAGCAGCGGCCCCAGCAGACGGGTGATAAACGCCTCGCTCTGACCGAGGGCGAAGAAGGACTGATAGATCACCCACTCCCCGGCAAAGCCGTTCAGCGGCGGCAGCGCGGCCATCGCCATCAGCCCGACCAGCATCGCCAGCGAAATCACCGGCATTTTTTTGCCAATCCCACCGAGCTTTTCGATATCCCGATGGCCGGTGCGGAACCAGACGCTGCCCGCCCCGAGGAACAGGGTGCTTTTAAACAGGCTGTGGTTGATCAGGTGATACAAACCGCCGATAAAGCCAGCGGCAATCAGCGCCGGTTGATTAAGCGCCAGCCCGGTCACGCCCGCGCCCATGCCGAGCAGGATGATGCCGATATTCTCCAGCGTGTGGTACGCCAGAAGACGCTGGATATTGTGCTCCATCAGCGCGTACAGGCCGCCGATGAAGGCGGTGATCATGCCCGCAATCAGCAGCACCACGCCCCACCACAGCGGCGGCTGGCCGCCGGTCAGCGTCATCGCCAGAATCCCGAACAGACCGACCTTCATCACCACCACAGAAAACAGCGCGGCAGCGGGCGCGGAGGCATTCGCATGCGCCTGCGGCACCCAGCCGTGCAGCGGGATAATCCCGGCCAGCAGGCCAAAGCCGATCACGCCCAGCAGCCAGACGTCATTGCCCAGCGGATGCCCGTTAAGCGCAGCGAACTCCAGCGTGCCGAAACGCTGCCACACCCGCCAGGAGGCCAGCGCCAGCAGCAGCGTCCCGAGGCGTCCCAGCGCAAACCACACTTTCCCGGAGGCGCTGCAGCCGGTCAGGAACACGCCGCAGAGCGCCATGATCTCCGCCATCACCACCAGCGCGCCGAGGTTGCTGGCGATCACGGTGCAGACCGCCGTCGCCATCAGCAGGTTCACCAGCAGGCCGTTGGCTTTGGCGTGCGGATGGCGGTGCCAGTCGATATTGAACAGGCTGATAAACAGCCCGCACAGGCCAAAGGTCACCAGCCAGATGGCGTTCAGCGGCGTAATCGCAACGGTGTGGCGAATCAGCGGCATCACGGCCTCTGCGGACTGCCCGCCGAGCAGGACAACTCCACCCGCCGCCAGCGTCATCAGGCTGCCGACCGCCCCGCCGATCCCGGCGATCCAGCCGCTCAGGGTTTTATGGAATGACAGAAGCCACGCCAGCACAGCGGCGGCGGCAAAGTACGCCACGGCGCTGGTAATCATCGTAATCGCGTTCATTTCACCCCCTCGTTGAGCGTCTGCAGAAGCGAAAGATCGCCGACGTCGGTATTAATGGTCAGCTCGCGCTTGCGCTTGCTGGTGCGGGCGATGTCGCGAATATTCACCAGAATCAGCGCTTTGGTTGGACAGGTGCGCACGCAGGCCGGGCCCTGTTCATCGAAGCTGCACAGGTCACACTTCACCGCCACGGCACGGATGCCGGGCACCCAGTCCAGCAGCGTGCTGACGCGTGCAGGCGCCGGAGGCGCGGGCGGGGCTTTAGGCGAGTTGGCATTGGCCGGAATATGCAGCGGGCGGCTGCCGGAGAATTCAATCGCACCGAACGGGCAGGCAATGCCGCACAGCTTGCAGCTTACGCACAGGCTTTCGTTCAGCTGGACTGCGCCATCCACGCGGGTGATGGCGTTCACGGGACAGACACCCGCGCAGGGGGCATCTTCACAGTGATGGCAGAGCTGCGGGGCAGACTCTTTTTCATTACGCATGACGTGCAGGCGCGGCATGGACTGTAGCCCATGCAGGCGATGCGTTTCCGAACACGCCGCCTCACAGGTTCGACAGCCAATACAGACCGTCGAGTCAGCAATTACAAAACGGTTCACCGGGTTATCCTCTGGTGATAGTCATTTTTGACGAAAAACTGTCTTGTCGACACTTCTCGACACACTGGGGGTCAGGCCACGTTCGCTGAGGTATTTCCGTCCATCAGCTGCTTCAGGTTGACCGGGAGATCGTGTTCAACGGCGGTGTACAGGCCGTTATAAACCGGGGCGATTTTTTCCAGATAGTGCTCCAGTACCTGCTGGCGATCGCGGTTGCTGACGTGGCCGTCCACCATGCCGTCAGCCATCAGCTGCGCCTTTGCAATACACTGTTTTTCACCGTCTTTTGTCTCGAGGTGGTACTCGATGGTGTGGCTGTTGAAGTTATCCGCCAGGGTGACATTGATGATGAAATGGCCGAAGAGGACAAAGCGCATATCGCCCTGCGCCGCACAGCTCATCGCGTGGTGAAGACGCGCTTTCGACAAGGTAATGCCCTGAACCAGAGAGTTGCAGTAAAGGTGCCACTGGTCCTGTAACTGCTGATGACGCTGCGCGATGTATTCCGCTTTTTCGCTGATTTCCCAAATAGTCATAATAGGTATCCGTTTAATGGAGATAGCGGCTGTTAAGCAGATTCCATGCCAGTTTTTATGTTTATGATTTTCAATGGATTTAATTAAAAATTCGCTGTCAACATCGCGGTGTCGACGTGTCATTTCGACAGCGGTGACATCGACACGCCTTAACAAAAATCAAGCTGGCACTGTTATTGCATTACCGGGGCAATTCATTGAGGAGGCGTCATGCACGAAATCACCCTCTGCCAGCGGGCTCTGGAACTTATCGAACAGCAGGCTGTGCAAAACCACGCGAAACGCGTCACCGGCGTCTGGCTGAAGGTCGGGGCGTTTTCCTGCGTCGAGACCAGCGCCCTGACCTTCTGTTTTGAGCTGGTGTGCCGCGGCACGCTGGCGGAAGGCTGCGAACTGCATATTGAGGAGCAGCAGGCGGAGTGCTGGTGCGAACAGTGTCAGCAGTACGTCACCCTGCTCTCATCAAAGGTACAGCGCTGTCCGCAGTGTCAGAGCACCGGGCTGCGCATCGTGGCGGATGACGGCATGCAGATCCAACGCCTCGAAATCGAGAAGGAGTAAAGTATGTGTAGTACCTGCGGTTGCGCCGAAGGCAACCTGTATATAGAAGGGGATGAGCACCGTCCCCACTCCGCGTTTCGCTCCGCGCCCTTTTCCCCTGCCCCGCGCCCTGCGGCAGCCCTGACCGGCATTACCTTTGCGCCGCAGCGTTCCGACGCGGGCGACCTGCATTACGGCCACGGCGAAGCGGGTACCCACGCGCCGGGCATGAGCCAGCGTCAAATGCTGGACGTGGAAATCAACGTGCTGGACAAAAATAACCAGATCGCCGCCCGCAACCGCGCCCGCTTCGCCGCCCGCAAACAGCTGGTGCTGAACCTGGTCTCCAGCCCCGGTTCCGGCAAAACCACGCTGCTGACCGAAACGCTCAAACGCCTCAACGGGCGCGTCTCCTGCGCGGTGATCGAGGGCGACCAGCAAACGGTAAACGACGCGGCGCGCATCCGCGAAACCGGCACCCCGGCAATTCAGGTTAACACCGGCAAAGGCTGCCATCTGGATGCGCAGATGATTGCCGACGCCGCCCCGCGCCTGCCGCTGGCGGATAACGGCATCCTGTTTATTGAAAACGTCGGCAACCTGGTCTGCCCGGCGAGCTTCGATCTGGGTGAACGACACAAGGTGGCGGTGCTTTCGGTGACCGAAGGCGAAGACAAGCCGCTGAAATACCCCCACATGTTCGCCGCGGCATCCCTGATGCTGCTGAACAAAGTCGACCTGCTGCCGTACCTGAATTTCGACGTGGATAAGTGCCTGGCGTATGCCCGCGAAGTGAACCCGGAGATTGAGATCATGATGGTCTCCGCCACGCGCGGCGACGGCATGGACGGCTGGTTACGCTGGCTGGAGAACGAACGATGTGCATAGGCGTACCGGGACAAATCCATTCCCTCAACGGTAATCAGGCCAAAGTCGAGGTCTGCGGCATCCTGCGCGATGTAGACCTGACGCTGGTGGGCAGCAGCGATGAAACGGGCGCGTCGCGTCTCGGCCAGTGGGTGCTGGTCCACGTGGGGTTTGCCATGAGCGTGATTAACGAAGCGGAAGCCCGCGACACGCTGGATGCGTTGCAAAACATGTTCGACGTGGAGCCGGACGTCGGCGCGCTGCTGTACGGCAAGGAGCGATAATCATGCGTTACGTTGATGAATACCGCGCGCCGGAGCAGGTGCTGCAGCTTATCGGACACCTCAAAACGCGCGCGGCGCGGCTGGACTACACCAAAGAAAGGCCGCTGCGGATCATGGAGGTGTGCGGCGGGCACACGCACGCGATCTTCAAATTTGGCCTCGACCAGCTGCTGCCGGACAACATTGAGTTTATCCACGGCCCCGGCTGCCCGGTCTGCGTGCTGCCAATGGGCCGCATCGACAGCTGTATCGAGATTGCCAGCCGGCCCGACGTCATATTCTGCACCTTTGGCGACGCGATGCGCGTGCCGGGGAAAAACGGCTCGCTGCTGCAGGCGAAAGCGCGCGGGGCGGACATCCGGATCGTCTATTCGCCGATGGATGCCCTGACGCTGGCAGCGGATAACCCCGCGCGCAAGGTGGTATTTTTTGGCCTGGGGTTTGAAACCACCATGCCCGCGACGGCCATCACGCTGCAGCAGGCGAAAGCGCGCGGCGTCGATAACTTTTTCTTCTTCTGCCAGCACATTACGCTTATCCCTACCCTGCGCAGCCTGCTGGAAGCGCCAGGCAACGGCATTGACGCCTTTCTGGCACCGGGCCACGTCAGCATGGTGATTGGCACAGACGCCTACGGTTTTATCGCTGAACAGTACAATCGTCCGTTAGTGGTCGCTGGTTTCGAACCACTTGATCTACTGCAAGGTGTCACCATGCTGGTTGAGCAGAAAATAGCGGCCCTGAGCGCGGTCGAAAACCAGTACCGCCGCGTGGTGCCGGATGCCGGCAATGAACGGGCTCAGCGTGCCATTGCGGAGGTGTTCAGCGTCGAAGGCGACAGCGAGTGGCGAGGACTGGGGCTGATTGCCGAATCCGGCGTGCGCCTGACGCCAGCCTATCGCGCGTTCGACGCCGAAGCGCATTTCCGCCCGCAGCCGCAGCAGGTTTGCGACGATCCCCGGGCCCGCTGCGGCGAGGTGCTCACCGGCAAATGCAAACCGCATCAGTGCCCGTTATTTGGCAATACCTGTAACCCGCAAACGGCGTTTGGCGCGCTGATGGTCTCCTCCGAAGGGGCATGCGCCGCGTGGTATCAATATCGCAACCAGGAGTGTGAAGCATGAACACGGTGGAAATGGCGCACGGAAGCGGTGGACAGGCGATGCAGCAGCTGATTAACCGGCTGTTCATGGAGGCCTTTAACAACCCCTGGCTCGCCGAGCAGGAAGACCAGGCGCGCATTGACCTCGCCACCCTCACCGCCCAGGGCGACCGGCTGGCCTTCTCCACCGACAGCTACGTCATCGATCCGCTGTTCTTTCCCGGCGGCGATATCGGCAAGCTCGCCGTCTGCGGTACGGCCAACGACGTGGCCGTCAGCGGCGCCATTCCCCGCTACCTCTCCTGCGGATTCATCCTCGAAGAGGGGCTGCCGATGGAGACGCTCACGGCGGTGGTGAACAGCATGGCACACACCGCGCGCGAGGCGGGTATCGCTATCGTCACCGGGGACACCAAAGTGGTACAGCGCGGTGCGGCCGATAAGCTGTTTATCAACACCGCCGGGATGGGGGCTATCCCCGCCAACATTCACTGGGGCGCACAGCGGCTTAGCGCGGGCGACGTGCTGCTGGTAACCGGCACGCTGGGCTGCCACGGAGCGACTATCCTTAACCTGCGCGAAGGCTTAGGGCTGGACGGTGAACTGCGCAGCGACTGCGCGGTGCTCACCCCGCTGATTCAGACGCTGTGTACTATTCCCGGCGTGAAGGCCTTGCGCGATGCCACCCGCGGCGGGGTGAATGCGGTGGTTCACGAATTCGCCGCAAGCAGCGGGTGCGGAATTGAACTGACCGAGCGTGGCCTGCCTGTAAAAGCTGCCGTGCGCGGGCTGTGCGAACTATTGGGACTTGACCCACTGAACTTTGCTAACGAAGGCAAGCTGGTGATCGGCGTGGAACGCGCGGCGGCGGAAGCCGTTCTTGCAGAACTGCGCGCGCATCCATTAGGGAAAGAGGCCGCCATCATCGGCGAAGTGGTTGAGCGCAAGGGGGTGCGCCTGACCGGACTTTACGGCGTGAAGCGCACGCTGGACCTGCCGCACGCGGAACCCTTACCCCGAATTTGCTAGAGCCGCGCCATAAGCGGTCAGCACTGAATGTCTCTTTTTTGCCAGTTTCTATTGGAAAGCAATAATGCCGTATACACCGATGAGCGATCTTGGACAGCAGGGCCTGTTTGATATCACGCGCACACTTTTACAGCAGCCCGATCTCGGCGCGCTGAGCGATGCCCTGACGCGGCTGGTCAGGCAATCAGCGCTGGCCGACAGCGCGGCGATTGTACTGTGGCATAGCGGAACGCACCGCGCGAGCTACTATTCAACGCGCGATAATGGCAAAACGTTTGAGTACGAAGACGAAACGTATCTCGCGCATGGCCCGGTGCGCCGTATTCTCTCCCGTCCGGAAGCGCTGCACTGCAACTTTGAGGAGTTCCGCACGGCGTGGCCGCGGCTCGCGGAGAGCAACCTCTACCAGCCGTTCGGCCACTACAGCATGCTGCCGCTCGCGGCGGAGGGACATATTTTTGGTGGCTGCGAGTTTATTCGCACGACCGACCAGCCCTGGAGCGAGGCGGAATACGAGCGTCTGCACACCTTTACCCAAATTGTGGCCGTCGTCGCGGAGCAGATCCAAAGCCGCGTGACCAATAACGTGGATTACGACCTGCTGAGCCGCGAGCGCGACAACTTCCGCATTCTGGTTGCCATCACCAACGCCGTGCTGTCGCGCCTTGATATGGACGAGCTGGTCAGCGAAGTGTCGAAAGAGATCCACCACTATTTCAAAATCGATGCCATCAGTATCGCGCTGCGCGGCCATCGCAAGGGCAAGCTGAACATCTACTCCACGCATTATCTGGATGAAGCCAACCCGGCGCACGAGCAGAGCGAAGTGGACGAAGCGGGCACCCTGTCTGAGCGGGTGTTTAAGAGCAAAGAGATCCTGCTGCTCAACCTGAGCGAGCAGGACCCGGTGGCACCGTACGAGCGGATGCTGTTTAACACCTGGGGCAACAAGATACAGACCCTGTGCCTGCTTCCCCTGATGTCCGGCAACACCATGCTGGGGGTGCTGAAGCTGGCGCAGTGTGATGAAGCCGTGTTTACCACCGCCAACCTGAAGCTGCTGCGCCAGATCGCCGAGCGTATCTCCATCGCGCTGGATAACGCCCTCGCCTATCAGGAGATCCACCGCCTGAAAGAGCGGCTGGTGGATGAGAACCTGGCCCTGACCGAACAGCTCAACAACGTGGACAGCGAGTTTGGTGAAATCATCGGGCGCAGCGACGCCATGTACAGCGTGCTCAAGCAGGTTGAGATGGTGGCGCAAAGCGACAGCACGGTGCTGATCCTGGGCGAAACCGGTACGGGTAAAGAGCTGATTGCCCGGGCCATCCACAACCTGAGCAACCGCAACAGCCGTCGGATGGTGAAGATGAACTGCGCGGCGATGCCCGCAGGCCTGCTGGAAAGCGACCTGTTCGGCCACGAGCGCGGCGCATTCACCGGGGCCAGCAGCCAGCGGCTGGGCCGTTTTGAGCTTGCGGACAAGAGCTCGCTGTTCCTCGACGAAGTGGGCGATATGCCGCTGGAGCTACAGCCGAAACTGCTGCGCGTCCTGCAGGAGCAGGAGTTTGAACGTCTTGGCAGCAACAAGCTTATCCAGACTGACGTGCGGCTGATTGCCGCCACCAACCGCGACCTGAAAAAAATGGTCGCCGACCGCGAGTTTCGCAGCGATCTCTACTATCGCCTGAACGTCTTCCCGATCTTCCTGCCGCCGCTGCGCGAGCGCCCGGAAGATATTCCCCTGCTGGTCAAAGCGTTTACCGCCAAGATCGCGCGTCGGATGGGGCGAAACATCGACAGCATTCCTGCCGAGACGTTACGTACCCTTTCATCAATGGAGTGGCCCGGCAACGTGCGCGAGCTGGAAAACGTCATCGAGCGTGCGGTGCTGCTGACGCGCGGCAATGTGCTGCAGCTCTCCCTGCCTGAAGTGACGCTGCCTGACGTGACCGTACCCGCCGCCGAGACGGCGAAAGAGGGAGAAGATGAATATCAGCTCATTATGCGCGTACTCAAAGAGACCAACGGCGTGGTTGCCGGGCCAAAAGGTGCCGCCCAGCGTTTAGGGTTAAAACGCACTACCCTGCTGTCGCGCATGAAGCGTCTCGGGATCGATAAAGAGAGCCTGGTTTAAGCCCCCAATCCGGCGGTGTTTTTCTGGCACCGCCTTTCGTTACCCTGCGCAATTGTCCCTCATTGACACAAAATCGTTTCCTCTGTATAAAATTCCGCCTTAATAATGAGTTTCATTTGCATCAATAATAATATTAATCAAGGGTAGCGTTTCATGAAGAAGGTCATCTGCGCGTTAGGCCTGGCGGTTGCGTCGGTCAGTTCTGCTCTGGCAACCACATATCCTCTGACGATTGAAAACTGTGGCTATAAAGAGACATTCACCAAAGCGCCGGAACGCGTCGTGGCTCTGGGTCAGAATACCGTCGAAATTCTGCTCCTGCTGGGGCTGGAAGATAAGGTGAAGGCCAGCGCCTTCTGGCCGACGAAAGTGCTGCCGCAGCTGGCGGACCAGAACGCAAAAATCAAAACCCTGACGGTCGAAATCCCTACCCTTGAATCCGTGCTTGCGCAAAATCCCGACTTTGTCCCCGCGCAGTCACCGCTGCTGCTGGGGCCAGAAAGCAAGGTCGCAAAACGCGACGATCTGATGACCCTGGGCGTGAACAGCTACGTGTCCCCGGGCATGTGTGCGACCAAAAAAGCCACCGGCGATATGTACGGCAGCCGCCAGAAACTGTGGGATATGACGTATCTCTATCAGGAGATTGAGGATTTCGCCAAAATCTTTAACGTTGAAGACCGCGGTCAGGCCGTGATTGCCGATTTCAAAAAACGTGAGGCTGACCTGCGCCAGGAATTCAGTAAAAACAAAAAAGATCTCTCCTTTGTTTTCTGGTTCTCAAGCTCCTCCCCTTCTGCGGACGCCTACGTAGGCGGTAAAAATAGCCCCTCCGGGTTTATCGCCAGCCTGATGGGCGGGCATAACGCCATTACCTCCGAGACCGAATGGCCAACCGTGGGCTGGGAAAGCATTATTGCCGCCAATCCGGATGTGATTGTGGTCTCGAGCCTGGATCGCAACCGCTGGGCGCTGGATAACGCGGAAGAGAAAATCAAATTCCTGAAAAGCGATCCGGCCGTCAGCCAGCTGGACGCGGTGAAAAAAGGCCATATCGTGGTGATGGACGGTCAGGCCATGAACCCGACAATTCGCACGATTTACGGGGCTGAGCAGGTTGGCGAACAGCTCAGAAAACTGGGGCTGAACTGATGACCACCGCTGTCCTTCAGGCCAGGCAGAGCCTGGTTCTGACGACCTCGTGTTTGCTCGCCTTTGTCCTGCTATTTCTGGTTATCGCGCTGAGCGTCAGCGTCGGCGAGCTGTCCATCCCGCTGGATAACGTGTTTTACGCCATCAGCAATAAAATGGGGCTCACCGATGTCCCGCTCACTCGCATCTATGAGAGCGTGATCTGGGACTTCCGCCTGAGCCGCGCGCTGGTGGCGGCCTGCTGCGGCGCAGGTCTGGCCATCTGCGGGGCCGTATTGCAGAGCCTGCTGAAGAACGCGCTGGCGGAACCCTACGTGCTCGGCGTGTCCGCGGGCGCGTCGACCGGGGCGGTTTCTGTCGTCGTATTGGGGATCGGCACCGGTGCGGTGTCGCTCTCTGCCGGGGCCTTTGCCGGGGCGTTCGCCGCGTTTGCGTTTGTCGCGTTTCTGACGAACGGCGCGCGCGGCGGGAATGAACGTACGATTCTGGCAGGCGTCGCCGCCTCGCAGCTTTTTAACGCCATTACCGCCTACACCATTAGCACCTCCGCCAGTGCCCAGCAGGCGCGCGACGTGATGTTCTGGCTGCTGGGCAGCTTCAGCGGCGTACGCTGGCCTGAATTCCAGCTGGCACTGGTCGTGGTGCTGATTGGGTTAGCCGTGTGCCTCTACTATTCCCGAGCGCTGGATGCCTTTACGTTCGGCGATGACGCCGCGGCATCGCTGGGCATTGCAGTCCCCTGGGTGCGCCTGGCGCTCTTTACCACCACCGCGCTGATTACCGCAACCATCGTCAGCATGGCGGGGTCAATCGGCTTTGTCGGGCTGGTGGTGCCGCACGTCATGCGTTTCCTGTTCGGGCCGCTGCACCGCACGCTGCTGATTGCCAGCGCGCTGGCAGGCGCGATCCTGATGGTGCTGGCAGACATTGCCTCGCGCATGCTGATTGCGCCGCAAAGCCTGCCCGTCGGCGTGGTCACCGCGCTGGTTGGCGTTCCGTTCTTTGCCGTGATTATCTACCGCTCAAGGAATAAGTGATGAGCATCTGCGCTGAAAATATTACCTGGAAGGTCGGCAAAAAAGTCATCGTTAATGACGTCTCGCTGAAGGTTTCACGGGGCGAAACGGTAGGACTGCTTGGCCCTAACGGCTGCGGCAAATCGTCTCTTTTACGTATCCTCGCGGGGCTGCGTCGCCCGGATGCGGGCTGTGTGACGCTGGACGGCCAGGACATCTCTCGTATTGCCAAAAAGCAGCTGGCCCGCCGGGTCGCCTTCGTGGAGCAGCACGGCATGACTGACGCCAACATGCGCGTGCGCGACGTGGTCAAACTCGGGCGGATTCCGCACCACTCCGCCTTTTCCAACTGGAGCACGCACGATGACGAAACCGTCACCGCCGCTCTGCAGCGTGTGGATATGCTGGATAAAAGCGACCAGGGGTGGCTGAGCCTCTCCGGCGGTGAGCGCCAGCGCGTCCACATTGCCCGCGCGCTGGCCCAGACCCCGACGGAAATCCTGCTGGATGAACCGACCAACCACCTGGACATTCATCATCAGATGCAGCTGATGCAGTTAATCAGCGAATTACCGGTCACCAGCATTGTCGCCATCCACGATCTCAACCACGCCTCGATGTTCTGCGACTCGCTGATTGTGATGCAGAAAGGGCAAATTGTGGCGACGGGAACACCGCAGGACATCCTGTCCGAGTCGCTGCTCTGGGACGTCTTCCGGGTCAAAACCAAAATTGAGATCTCACCGTTCCATGGCAAAAAGCACATTCACTTTATCGTTTAGGGGCGAGTGAACAACGATGCCCCTTCGCCCTGCCACCACGCTCTGGCCGCCAGTCTTACTGGGTAGCCAGTTTGTTTTTAACATCGGCTTTTACGCCGTTGTTCCCTTCCTGGCGATATTCCTGCGCGACGACATGCTGCTCTCCGGCGGGCTGATCGGGCTGATCCTCGGCCTGCGCACCTTCTCTCAGCAGGGGATGTTTATCGTCGGCGGCGCGCTCTCGGACCGGTTTGGCGCGAAAATCGTTATCCTGAGCGGGTGCATTATTCGCGTCGCGGGGTATCTGCTGCTGGCGCTAGGAGAATCGCTGTGGCCGATTATTCTGGGCGCGTGCCTGACGGGGGTGGGCGGCGCGCTGTTTTCTCCCTCTATTGAGGCATTGCTGGCGAAAGCGGGCACGCACAGCGAGGCGAAAGGTAAACGAAGCCGGGCGGAGTGGTTCGCGCTGTTTGCGGTCTGCGGGGAACTCGGTGCGGTACTGGGCCCGGTTGCTGGCGCCCTACTCACCGGCCTGGGCTTTCGCCAGGTGGCGCTGGCGGGCGCTGGCGTCTTTCTCGTTGCGCTGGTGGTTCTCTACTTTTGCCTGCCCGCGTCACGCCATGCCGCGCGGACGCTGAAGCTCGTTCCCTGGTGGACGACCTTTCGCCAGCCCCGCTTTGTCGCCTTTATCATTGCCTATAGCTCGTGGCTTTTAAGCTACAACCAGCTCTATCTGGCGCTGCCGGTAGAGATCCAGCGCGCCGGCGGTAACGAGAAAGATCTCGGCCCGCTTTTTATGCTGGCCTCTGTACTGATTGTTGCTTTACAGCTGCCGCTGGCGCGATTCGCCCGGCGCGTGGGCGCGGTGAGGATCCTGCCGGTGGGCTTTTTATTCCTCTCCGCCGCCTTTGCAAGCGTGGCAATGTTTGCGCCGACGGCACCGCCTGAGGGCTGGCTGCGCCTGCTGCCGTCGGTCTGTTTCGTGACGCTGTTGACGCTGGGACAGATGCTGCTGGTACCCTCAGCTAAGGACCTGGTCCCCCGGTTTGCCGAGGAGTCCACGCTGGGGGCGCACTACGGCGCACTCGCCACCGCCGGAGGCATTGCGGTACTGGCCGGAAATTTGCTGTTTGGCAGCCTGCTGGATCGCGCGCTGGTGCCCTCAACGCAGGCGATGCTCCCCTGGCTGCAGCTCGCCCTCTTCCCGCTCTGCAGCGCGCTGGCCCTTAACGTGATTTGCCGCCCGCTCAGAAGCTGAACCGGTCACTTTTTCGGACGATACTTTTCCGGCAGTTCCGGTACGGGACGACGGTCATCCATCAGATGGCGGACGGTCAGAATGGGGTGACGCCAGAGCATTCGCGGGCCTGCCCAGCGCATAATCTGCTTCATCTCTTCGCGTTTTGCAGGCTGGTAGCAGTGGACCGGACACTGTTTACAGGCGGGCTTTTCCTCCCCGAAAACGCATTTATCCAGACGCTTATCGGCATAGGCATTTAGCGCCTGATAGTGCCCCTCTTCCACAGAGGCTTGAGGACACTGCTTCTGATACAGCGCGATCATTTTCGCGATGGTCTCTTTTTCGCGTGAAATTCGTTTACCGGACATAGCGACTTACCGAACAATAAAGTGCAAAAATAATACACCTTTCAATGCGGGATTTCAGTTATTGCATGTTGTTTTCTGAAGCCTGATTCCAGTTTTAGCCCTGCAAGGCCCAACCATCACTGGTATTTTATACAGGCATCAGTAATGACTTTTATCCGTGTTGTCGGGAGACCCTATGCAAGAACTCGCTATCAACAAACCCTATCGCCATTTAACAGTGGGATATTTCAGAAAGCGCCATGAAGACCGCAATACCAAGATACCGAAGCGCTACAGCGTGCATGCGGCGCTGAGCTTAAAAGGTGACTGGCTTGAAAAGGCAGGGTTTACCACCCACTCCCGGGTGCGAGTGGGTGTGGAGCATGGAAAAATCGTCATTGAGCTCATGTCGGAAGATGCCTCGTAAAGCGGCGACATTTTTCTGCGCCGTACCTTTTTTTCATGCGACAATAGAAGGAACAAACGGCCACTGAGCCGCTCAAAACGGTTTATATTCAAAGAAATGGACATCATAACTCCATGAGCACACTCGACAATTTCGACGCACATACGCCGATGATGCAGCAGTATCTGAAGCTGAAGGCACAGCATCCGGAAATCCTGCTGTTCTATCGTATGGGCGATTTTTACGAGCTGTTTTATGACGATGCCAAACGCGCATCGCAGCTGCTCGACATCTCGCTGACCAAACGGGGCGCATCGGCTGGTGAACCCATTCCAATGGCCGGTATTCCGCACCACGCGGTAGAAAACTACCTGGCGAAACTGGTGAATCAGGGTGAGTCTGTCGCCATCTGCGAACAGATCGGCGACCCCGCGACCTCAAAAGGTCCGGTGGAACGCAAAGTCGTGCGCATCGTCACGCCGGGCACCATCAGCGATGAAGCCCTGCTTCAGGAGCGCCAGGATAACCTGCTGGCCGCGCTCTGGCAGGACGGCAAAGGCTTTGGCTACGCGACGCTGGACATCAGCTCCGGGCGTTTTCGTCTGAGTGAACCGGCCGATCGTGAAACGATGGCTGCCGAACTGCAGCGCACCAACCCGGCAGAACTGCTCTATGCCGAAGATTTCGCCGAAATGGCGCTGATTGAAGGTCGTCGCGGGCTGCGCCGCCGTCCGCTGTGGGAATTCGAAATTGATACCGCGCGCCAGCAGCTGAATCTGCAGTTTGGCACCCGCGATCTGATTGGCTTTGGCGTTGAAAATGCCCCGCGCGGGCTGTGCGCGGCTGGTTGCCTCCTGCAGTACGTAAAAGATACCCAGCGCACCGCCCTGCCGCATATCCGCTCTATCACCATGGAGCGCCAGCAGGACAGCATCATCATGGATGCCGCCACGCGCCGTAACCTGGAGATCACCCAGAACCTGGCGGGCGGCGTAGAAAATACGCTCGCGTCGGTCCTCGACAGTACGGTCACGCCAATGGGCAGCCGTATGCTGAAACGCTGGCTGCATATGCCGATTCGCGATACCGCTACGCTGGTTTGCCGTCAGCAGACGATTGCCGCCCTGCAGGATCGCTATACCGAGCTGCAGCCTGTCCTGCGTCAGGTGGGCGATCTGGAACGTATCCTGGCCCGTCTGGCGCTGCGCACGGCGCGACCGCGCGATCTGGCGCGGATGCGTCATGCTTTCCAGCAGCTGCCGGAACTGCGTGCGCAGCTGAGCGACGTTGACAGCGCGCCGGTACAGAAACTCCGCGAAACCATGGGCGAATTTACCGAACTCCGCGAGCTGCTTGAACGCGCCATTATTGATGCGCCTCCGGTTCTCGTGCGTGATGGCGGCGTGATTGCCCCGGGCTACAACGAGGAGCTGGACGAATGGCGCGCGCTGGCCGACGGCGCGACGGACTACCTTGATAAGCTGGAGATCCGCGAGCGCGAGCGTCTTGGTCTCGACACCCTGAAGGTGGGGTATAACGCGGTTCACGGTTACTACATTCAAATCAGCCGCGGGCAGAGCCACCTGGCGCCGATTCACTACGTGCGCCGCCAGACGTTGAAAAACGCTGAACGCTACATCATTCCCGAGCTGAAAGAGTACGAGGACAAAGTTCTCACCTCGAAAGGCAAAGCGCTGGCGCTGGAAAAACAGCTCTATGAAGAGCTGTTTGACATGCTGATGCCGCACCTGGCCGACCTGCAGCTGAGCGCCAGCGCGCTGGCGGAACTGGACGTGCTGGTGAACCTGGCCGAACGCGCGGAAACGCTGAACTACACCTGCCCGACCTTTACCGACAAGCCAGGCATTCGTATCACAGAAGGCCGTCACCCGGTGGTCGAGCGGGTGCTGAACGAACCGTTCATCGCCAACCCGCTGAGCCTGTCGCCGCAGCGAAGAATGCTGATCATTACCGGTCCGAACATGGGCGGTAAGAGTACCTATATGCGTCAGACCGCGCTGATTGCCCTGCTTGCCTATATCGGCAGCTACGTTCCGGCGCAAAACGTGGAGATTGGCCCCATCGACCGTATCTTTACCCGCGTCGGGGCTGCGGACGATCTGGCGAGCGGCCGCTCAACCTTCATGGTCGAAATGACTGAAACGGCTAACATTCTGCATAACGCGACGGAGCACAGCCTGGTGCTGATGGACGAAATCGGACGCGGAACGTCAACCTACGATGGTCTGTCGCTGGCCTGGGCCTGTGCGGAAAGCCTCGCGAATAAAATCAAGGCCATGACGCTGTTCGCCACCCACTACTTCGAGCTGACGCAGTTGCCGGAGAAAATGGAAGGCGTGGCTAACGTCCACCTTGATGCGCTGGAGCACGGCGACACCATCGCCTTTATGCACACGGTGCAGGATGGCGCGGCAAGCAAGAGCTATGGTCTGGCCGTTGCGGCGCTGGCCGGTGTACCGAAAGAGGTGATCAAGCGCGCGCGTCAGAAACTGCGTGAGCTGGAAAGCCTGTCACCGAATGCGGCGGCGACGCAGATCGATGGTACGCAGATGTCGCTGCTGGTGCCAGCGGAAGAGACATCGCCTGCTGTGGAAGCGCTGGAGAATCTCGATCCTGATTCCCTGACGCCGCGTCAGGCGCTGGAGTGGATTTATCGGTTGAAGAGTCTGGTTTAGTTCTCTGCGGTCTGTTTTGTCGGGTGGCGGCTTCGCCTTACCCGACCTACAAAACCGTAGGCCCGGTAAGCGCAGCGCCACCGGGCAAAAGGCCGCACAATATTATCGCCCGGTAAGCGCAGCGCCACCGGGCTTTTTTTTAGAGCAGCGGCGGGATTGTCGGCACCTGCGGCGCCTCGTCAATATCCTTCTGCGTCATGCGGAACGCTTCCGGGTAGTGCTCGCGGCTGGTACGGCGCAGCGGTTCGGTATCGCGCCAGGTATACAGACAATGCTGGCACTGATAAACGGTCCAGACCCCTTTCACCGGTGACGTCGCCATCACTTCAATATGCTCATCGGCACAACGTGGACAAATCATCTTTTCCTCCTTATTGGCGTGCAGCCAGCATCGTGGTCAGTTTTTCAGCCCAGGCTTTGGTTTCGGGAAGATCCTGAACCGGCTGGCTATAGTGGCCCCGGGTGTCCGGTGCGACAGGCGTGGTCGCATCAATAATCAGTTTGTCAGTAATGCCCGCCGGACTGGATCCCGGATCGAGTTCAAGCACCGACATGTTCGGCAGCTGCACCAGATCGCCTGCCGGGTTGACCTTCGATGACAGCGCCCACATCACCTGCGGAAGGTTGAACGGGTCGACATCCTCATCCACCATGATCACCATCTTCACGTATCCCAGGCCGTGCGGCGTGGTCATGGCGCGCAAGCCAACCGCGCGGGCGAAGCCGCCGTAACGCTTTTTGGTGGAGATGATCGCCAGCAGACCGTGGGTGTACATCGCGTTTACCGCCTGCACTTCCGGGAACTCCGCTTTCAGCTGCTGGTAGAGCGGCACGCAGGTGGCTGGCCCCATCAGATAATCAATCTCGGTCCACGGCATGCCGAGGTAAAGGGATTCGAAAATCGGTTTGGTGCGGTAAGAAACTTTGTCGATACGCACAACCGTCATGTTACGGCCACCGGAGTAGTGGCCGGTAAACTCGCCGAACGGCCCTTCAATTTCGCGCTTACGGCCTTCAATCACCCCTTCCAGGATCACTTCAGAACCCCACGGCACATCAAAGCCGGTCAGCGGTGCGGTGGCAATCGGGTACGGGCTTTCACGGAGCGCACCAGCCATTTCATATTCCGACTGATCGTATTTCAGCGGCGTCGCGCCCATCAGGGTGATGATCGGGTCGTTGCCCAGCGTAATCGCAATCGGCAGGTCTTCGCCGCGTTCTTCCGCTTTGTGCAGATGCAGAGCGATATCGTGCATCGGCACCGGCTGCAGGCCGAGCTTGCGCTTGCCCTTCACTTCCATGCGGTAGATGCCAACGTTCTGCTTGCCGAAGTTATCCGGGTCGAGCGGATCGCGCGAGACAACGCACGCTTTGTCGAGATAAAAACCACCGTCCCCGTCGTTCAGGCGGAACAGCGGCAGGATGTCGAACAGGTTAATGTCTTCACCGTCCACCGTATTCTGCGCCCAGGCCGGGTTGGCGCGGCGCTCTGGCGCAATCGGGAATTTATCCCAGCGGCGAATAAACTCGTCGATCTGCTTTTTCACCGGCGTGTTCGCAGGCAGCCCCATCGAAATAGCGTGATTTTGCCAGGAGCCGATGGTGTTCATCACCACGCGGGCATCGGTAAAGCCGCGAATATTGTCGAACCACAGCGCGGGCGCGCCGTCACCGATGCGGCCGGTCGCGTTGGCTGCCGCCGCCAGATCCGGCTCGGCGTTTACCTCTTCCTCAATTTTCAGCAGTTGCCCTTGCTCATCGAGCGCCTGCAGGAAGCTTCTCAGATCATCAAATGCCATCTTTATTCTCCTGTGAAAAATGTTTCGCCTCCCGCAACCCGTTCCAGCGACGCGCCTTTTTATGCTCCAGGCCAAACTGGTCGAGCACGCGGGTCACAATATGCTGGGTAATGTCATCGGCGGTTTGCGGGTGGTTGTAGTACGCAGGCATGGGCGGCACCATCGCCACGCCCATGCGGGAGAGCGCCAGCATGTTCTCCAGATGAATGGTGCTGAGCGGCGTTTCACGGGGCACCAGCACCAGCTTACGCCCCTCTTTCAGCACCACATCCGCCGCACGGCCCACCAGCCCTTCGGCATAGCCCGCGCGGATCCCGGCCAGCGTTTTCATGCTGCAGGGAATGACGATCATGCCGTCGGTACGAAACGAGCCGGAGGAGATGGTGGCGGCCTGGTCAGCCGGGCTGTGGATGACGTCAGCCAGGGCAGCAACGTCCTGGGCGGTGTAAGGCGTTTCCAGCTCAATGGTGGTTTTTGCCCACTTCGACATCACCAGATGCGTCTCTACTTCCGGCATTTCCCGCAGCGCCTGCAGCAGCGCCACGCCCAGCGGAGCACCCGTCGCCCCCGTCATTCCCACGATCAATCTCATTCATCACCTCAATCAATTTGTTCGTGTACGAACATTGTAGGTAAACTACTCCCGGATTGTTTTTCTGACAAGATCGTTCGTACACGATCACACAAAATGCTAAAAAATGCCGCATTATCATCCTGGACTTTAGCGGCTATCATAGGGGGTGATTTTTTCTGTCGGAGTGTTCATGGAACTAAGACAAGAGGCGTTCCACCTGTTACGTCAGCTTTTTCAACAGCATACCGCAAAGTGGCAACATGCCCTGCCGGAACTGACCAAGCCGCAGTATGCGGTGATGCGCTCGATTGCCGAGCATCCGGGCATTGAACAGGTGGCATTGACTGAAGTCGCGGTCAGCACGAAAGCGACCCTGGCGGAAATGCTGAGCCGCATGGAGGCGCGCGGGCTGGTCAAACGCGAGCACGACCCTGCGGATAAACGCCGTCGCTTTGTCTTCCTGACGCCAGAAGGTGAAGCCCTGCTTGCAGACTGTAAGCCGGTAGGCAATGAGGTTGATGAGGCCTTTTTAGGACGCCTTAACAAGGCCGAGCGGGAGCAGTTCTCTGCGCTCATCAAAAAGATGATGCACGATTAACTCACGCTGGTGCGCATAAAATCGATAAAGGTGCGCACTTTTGCGGGCACATGCCGGGCATCAGGATAGACCGCATAGATCCCCTGCCGCGCAAAGGTATACTCCGGTAAAATCGTCACCAGCGTTCCCGCATCAAGCGCATCGCGCACCAGCCATTCCGGCAGTAACGCCACCCCACCGCCTGCGAGCGCAAAAGCCATAAGGGCCTGAGCGCTGTCGGCAAACAAACGCGGCGCCTTTTTTATCTCCAGCATGTCAGGCGCACCGCGGGCATCTTTCACCTGCCAGCGCAGCGGCGAGGCTAAGCGCTCGTGGATAATCCAGTCGGCCTGCGCCAGCTGTGCAAGCGATTCGATCGGGTTTCTCGCAAGCCACTCGGGCGTCGCGACGGGGAGAATAGAAAAGTGAGAAATCAGTGCGGCGTGGTTGCGCGAATCAACAAGCGTCCCCAGCCGGATGGCCACGTCAAAGCGCTCCGAGATAAGGTCTGCGTGCAGTGACGACGAAACATGTCGGACGCGAAGATCCGTGTGCTGCTGGCTAAACCTGGCCAGCAGCGGCACCACGACCCGGGCGCCATATTCAGGCGTGGTCGTGATCCGCAGTTCACCGGTGAGTCCCGCATGGTTCGCGCGGACATCATCCTGCAGCCGTTCGGCCTCCTTCAGAAGCGCCACGCTGCGCTGATGAAAAAGCACGCCCGCCTCGGTTAGCGTCAGGCGGCGGGTGGAGCGCAGCAGCAGCGTAACGCCCAGCTCATCTTCAAGCTGGCGGATATTGAAGCTGACGACCGCTTTTGTCAGCCCCATCGCCTCGGCGGCGGCCGTAAAACTGCCGGTGTCGGCCACCGCGATAAACATCTGCGTCCGCTGTAGGTTAATCATCACCACGCCTTATACTGTCAAAATATTTTTGACAGTATATCGCGTTTTGTCAGGTTTATCCGTGATTCCCGAGCCGATACGATACGCCACCTCACCGGAGGATCCACCATGACGTATCGCAGCCAAGTTGCCGTTGTCTATCTGCTGGGCTTTTTTCTTGATTTGATCAACATGTTTATTGCCAGCGTCGCCTTTCCGGCGATGGCTCACGCCTTTAACACCACGCCTTCTGCCCTTGCCTGGGTCAGTAACGGCTACATTGCCGGCCTGACGCTGGCGATCCCGTTCAGCAGCCTGCTCTCGCGCCGCATCGGACCAAAGCGCGTCATCCTGCTTTCGCTTTTTCTGTTCAGTGCCGCCTCCGCTGCGGCGGGCCTGTCTGCAACGCTTGAAAGTCTGATTGCCTGGCGAGTGCTTCAGGGCGTGGGAGGAGGCTTACTGATCCCCGTCGGACAGGCGCTGACCTGGCAACAGTTCAGGCCTCAGGAGCGTGCGAAGCTCTCTTCGGCGGTCATGCTGGTTGCGTTGCTTGCTCCAGCCTGCTCCCCGGCTATCGGCGGCGTGCTGGTACAGACGCTGGGCTGGCGATGGATCTTTTTCGCCACGCTTCCGGTGGCTATCGTGACCTTCGTTCTGGCCTGCCTGTGGCTTAAACACGAAATGCCTGCGATGAACGCGGCCAGACTGCTAAACCTGACCTTGCTCGCGGACCCGCTTTTGCGTTTTTCCATGCTCGTGTATATCTGCGTACCCGGCGTATTTATTGGGGTGAACGTCACGGGCATGTTTTATCTTCAGAACGTGGCGAACATGAGCCCAGCCGCTACGGGCATGCTCATGCTGCCGTGGTCCGTGGCATCGTTTATCGCCATCACGGCAACGGGACGTTATTTTAACCGTATCGGCCCCCGACCCCTGATCGTCATCGGCTGCCTGTTGCAGGCGACGGGCATTCTGCTTTTGATTGACGTCAGTTCGGCTACGCTGTTGCCTGCCGTCGCGTTTGCCCTGATGGGCGCTGGGGGAAGCCTCTGCAGCAGCACGGCTCAGAGCAGCGCGTTTCTGACAACGCGCCGGGACGAGATGCCGGATGCCAGCGCGCTGTGGAATCTCAATCGTCAATTGAGCTTTTTTGCCGGTGCCCTGCTGCTGGCGCAGGTGCTGAACCTGGCGCAGGCGTGGATGACGCCACACGCCGCCTGGCACGGGATGTTTATTTTTGCCGCAGGCATGACCTTGCTGCCTGTACCGTACGTTTTTCGTCTTAACAATACGCAGGTGCTAAACCCGCTGCGACAGGAGAATTCATGACGCCTTTCGAACACGACATTATCGACCTCCACATTGCGCTTGAAGCATGGTTAGGCAAAGGTGAAGGCGAGGCCGACGCGCTGCTCGCCCGTTTCCGTCCCGATTTTCTGATGATCCCGCCGGGCGGTGTACAGGTCGACTATAACGGCCTGGCCAGTTTTCTGGAAAAACAGCGCGGAAGCCGTCCCGGGCTGAAAATCGTCATTGACGAATTAACCACGATCCAGAGCGGCGAACGGGGTGCAGTGCTTCACTACCGGGAGACGCAAACCCGGCCAGACCTGCCCGTTAACGTGCGCTGGTCAACCGCGGTGCTTAATCAGGAAGGTGACAAAATAACCTGGCGTCTGCTGCACGAGACGGCGACGCAGGCGTAAGACAAAAGAAAAAGGCCCGTCTCACGACGGGCCTTTTTTGACGAAAGGTTGCTTATTCGCGGAACAGCGCTTCGATATTCAGACCTTGCCCCTGCAGGATTTCACGCAGGCGACGCAGACCTTCAACCTGAATCTGACGAACACGTTCACGGGTCAGGCCAATTTCGCGGCCGACGTCTTCCAGTGTCGCAGCTTCATACCCCAGTAAACCGAAGCGACGCGCCAGCACTTCACGCTGTTTGGCGTTCAGTTCGAACAGCCATTTGACGATGCTCTGCTTCATGTCATCGTCCTGCGTGGTGTCTTCCGGACCGTTATCTTTTTCATCGGCCAGGATGTCCAGCAGCGCTTTTTCGGAGTCGCCACCCAGCGGGGTGTCAACGGAGGTAATGCGCTCGTTGAGACGCAGCATACGGCTTACGTCATCAACCGGTTTATCGAGTTGTTCGGCAATTTCTTCTGCGCTTGGCTCGTGGTCCAACTTATGGGACAACTCGCGCGCGGTACGCAGATACACGTTCAACTCTTTGACGATGTGAATCGGCAGGCGAATCGTACGGGTCTGGTTCATAATAGCCCGTTCGATGGTCTGACGAATCCACCAGGTCGCGTAGGTTGAGAAACGGAACCCGCGTTCCGGGTCAAACTTCTCAACTGCGCGGATGAGACCTAAGTTGCCCTCTTCAATCAGATCCAGCAGAGCCAGACCACGATTGCCGTAACGGCGGGCAATTTTCACGACCAGTCGCAGGTTACTTTCAATCATGCGACGACGCGAGGCAACATCACCACGCAAAGCACGACGTGCGAAATAGACTTCTTCTTCGGCCGTTAGCAGTGGGGAGTAACCAATCTCCCCAAGGTAAAGCTGAGTCGCGTCCAGTACACGCTGTGTGGCGCCCTGCGATAACAGCTCTTCTTCAGCCAAATCGTTATCACTGGGTTCCTCTTCTACTAAGGCTTTTTCGTCAAAAGCCTCTACTCCGTTCTCATCAAATTCCGCGTCTTCATTTAAATCATGAACTTTCAGCGTATTCTGACTCATAAGGTGGCTCCTACCCGTGATCCCTGAACGAGACACCCTGGCTGGCATGCCCCGTCAAATTATCGCTGCGGCAAGTACTGCAGCGGGTTTACGGATTTCCCCTTGTAACGAATTTCAAAATGCAAGCGTGTAGAACTGGTTCCGGTGCTACCCATGGTAGCGATTTTTTGCCCCGCCTTAACTTCTTGTTGTTCCCGGACCAGCATTGTGTCGTTATGGGCGTAGGCACTCAGGTAATCATCGTTGTGTTTGATGATGATAAGATTACCGTAACCGCGCAGAGCGTTACCGGCATACACAACGCGTCCATCTGCGGTCGCGATGATAGCCTGTCCTTTACTCCCTGCGATATCGATCCCTTTATTTCCCCCTTCGGAGGAAGAGAAGTTCTCGATAACCTTGCCGTCAGTCGGCCAGCGCCATGCAGAAATCGGCGAACTGGAGGTCATACTGCTGGCAGTCGGTTCAGTAGAGCTAACCACAGGTGCCGTAACCGGTGCTGTGACAGCAGTCGCAGTCCCTTTATTATTCGGCAACATTTTGTTAGCAGTCTGATCACCTGAATCCTCAGAATACGTAATTACAGGTTGTGAAGCAACCACCGTGGTGGATTTTTGTGCAGGCTTAACGCTGTTATTTTGAGCCGTCACATCGGCCGCTGAAACCGTGTTGCCAGGCGTAAGCGGCGTACCCGTCGCGTTGCCCACCTGGAGCGTTTGCCCGACTTCCAGAGCATATGGGGCCTGGACGTTGTTGCGCTGCGCGAGGTCACGGAAATCGTTCCCGGTGATCCACGCAATGTAGAACAGCGTATCGCCGCGTTTCACGGTATAGGTGCTGCCACCGGTGTAGCTGCCTTTCGGAATGTTCCCATACTGGCGGTTATAGACTATGCGGCCATTTTGGGTCTGAACAGGCTGTTCAACTGGCTGAACCTGCATTGGCTGTGTAACAGGATGTTGCACAGGCTGAATTTGTGGCGTTTGCTGCGGCGCAGCCGTTCCCATTTTAGGTGGCGGCGTGATTAACATTCCGCTGGACGTGTTACCTGAGCCGCTGTTTCCGCCGACGGAACTGACGGGCGCAGGCGCGTTGTTAGAACTTGTACAGCCTGCCAGCCAGAGCGAAACCAGTGATAATGCCGCAACACGGCTGATGGTGAATTTAGGGCTTCCCGCGCTCATTTATCCCCCAGGAATGTGTTAACTACCAGTGACTTAAAATTTACCGTGATGGCACGAATCTTTCGCGCCACACCATACGCTGAATTTGCCTTAATAACCCTGGATAATTCCGAGTCTCAGGCCAACTCCCCCTTCACCAGAGGCACAAAGCGCACGGCTTCCACGGTGTCGATAATAAACTCGCCGCCGCGCCGACGAACGCGCTTCAACAGCTGCTGCTCGTCCCCGACAGGCAGAACCAGAATGCCCCCCTCATCCAGCTGCGACAACAGGGCAGCTGGAATTTCTGGCGGGGCCGCCGTCACGATGATCGCGTCAAACGGGGCGCGAGCCTTCCAACCCTGCCATCCATCACCGTGTCGTGTCGAAACATTATGTAAATCAAGTTGTTTCAGGCGACGACGCGCCTGCCACTGTAAACCTTTGATCCGCTCAACGGAGCATACGTGATGAACGAGATGCGCCAGGATCGCGGTCTGATAGCCCGACCCGGTGCCAATCTCCAGCACGCGGGAATCGGGCGTCAGCTCCAGCAGCTCCGTCATGCGAGCCACCATGTAAGGCTGCGAAATCGTCTGGCCCTGCCCGATGGGCAGCGCCACGTTTTCCCACGCTTTGTGTTCAAACGCCTCGTCTACAAATTTCTCACGCGGAACCAGGGCGAGCGCTTCGAGCACGTGCTCGTCGCGGATCCCCTGCGCGCGTAGTTGTTCCAGAAGAGTTTGTACACGTTTGTTTACCATTGCGCGTTCACTCCTGCGCGATCCAGCCAGCCCGACACCACATCATGCGCGCTATACGCGGTTAAATCTACGTGCAGCGGGGTAACCGAAACATAGCCTTCCTCCACGGCGGCAAAGTCAGTATCCGGACCCGCATCGCACTTATCGCCAGGAGGGCCGATCCAGTAAAGCGTGTTGCCGCGCGGATCCTGCTGCGGGATCACCTGATCGGCCGGATGTCGACTCCCGCAACGGGTGACGCGGATGCCTTTAATTTCATCGAGAGGAAGATCCGGCACGTTGATGTTGAGGATGCGTCCGGTACGCAACGGCTCGCGGCCGAGCGCCCGCAGGATCGAACAGGTCACCGCGGCGGCGGTGTCGTAGTGCGTGTAGCCGTTCAACGAGACCGCCAGCGCCGGGAATCCCAGATGGCGGCCTTCCATTGCGGCCGCCACGGTGCCGGAGTAAATCACGTCATCGCCGAGGTTAGGCCCGGCGTTAATGCCGGAGACGACGATATCCGGACGCGGCCGCATCAGCGCGTTCACGCCCAGAAAAACACAGTCGGTTGGCGTGCCCATCTGTACGGCAATATCGCCATTTTCAAAGGTAAAGGTGCGAAGCGACGACTCCAGCGTCAGCGAGTTAGACGCTCCACTGCGGTTACGATCGGGCGCCACAACCTGCACATCCGCAAACTCACGGAGGTGTTTCGCCAGGGTCTGAATGCCTGGCGCGTGGATCCCGTCATCGTTACTCAGCAATATTCGCATAATCACCCGAGGTGTTGATAAGTTCCCTGACAACACTGGTGGCAAAGCTGCCTGCCGGCAGCCAGAAGCGTAACTCGACGGTTACGTCATCCCACCAGTTCCAGCTTAACTGCTGCGGATAGAGCAGCATCGCGCGGCGTGCCGCGTCGACTTTTTCCCGCACCAGCAAGGACTGCAATTCTGGCGCATCCGCCACGGCTGACTGCTCGGCGGCCAGGGCCTCCCCCTGGGTTCCCCAGTCGCCCGTACCGGGCAACGCGGCGGTGATCAGCAGCCCTTTTGCGTCCACGCGCGACTGGACATCGGCCATCTCTTCGGCCGTTGCCACAAACCAGCTTCCGCGTCCCGCTAATTGTAGCGCATCGCCAACAACAACTTGATTCGCGTCCGGTTTTTTCAGCCTTTCGCTCACAATCTGATTAAACAACGCACTGCGGGCCGCCGACAACCAAAAACTGCGTTTATTCCTGTCACGCACCGGCGCGTCGCTTTGCGCCCAGCGCAGTGCGCCCTGCAGGTTGCTGCCGCCGATGCCAAAGCGCTGCGCGCCAAAGTAGTTCGGTACGCCGCGGTCGCTGATGGCATTCAGGCGTTTTTCAACGTCTTCACGGTCAGTCACTTCGCGCAGCACCAGCGTAAACGCGTTGCCTTTTAACGCGCCCAGACGCAGTTTGCGCTTGTGGCGGGCATATTCCAGTACCTTACAGCCCTCAAGCTCAAATTTGCTTAAATCAGGCATCGCATTGCCGGGAACGCGCGCGCAGAGCCACTGTTCCGTGACGGCGTGTTTATCTTTCTGCCCGGCAAAGCTCACCTCGCGGGCATGAATTTTGAGGAATTTTGCCAGCGCGTCGGCCACAAAGCGGGTATTGCAGCCATTTTTCAGAATACGCACCAGGATATGTTCGCCTTCGCCATCCGGCTCAAAGCCCAAATCCTCGACCACGAGGAAATCTTCCGGGCTGGCTTTCAGCACCCCGTTCCCCTGCGGCTTACCGTGCAGGTATGTCAGGTTGTCGAATTCTGTCATTTGCTCGCCTTCACCAGCAGCGCCACGGCTTCACAGGCAATCCCTTCGCCACGACCGGTAAAGCCCAGCTTCTCGGTCGTCGTCGCTTTGACGTTCACGTCGTCCATATGGCAGCCCAGATCTTCTGCAATAAATACGCGCATCTGCGGAATGTGCGGCAGCATTTTTGGGGCCTGAGCGATAATCGTCACGTCGACGTTGCCAAGGGTGTAGCCTTTCGCCTGGATGCGGCGCCACGCTTCGCGCAGCAGTTCACGGCTGTCCGCCCCTTTAAACGCCGGATCGGTGTCCGGGAACAGCTTGCCGATATCACCCAGTGCGGCCGCGCCCAGCAGCGCGTCGGTCAGCGCATGCAGCGCCACGTCGCCATCAGAATGCGCCAGCAGCCCTTTTTCATAAGGAATGCGCACGCCGCCAATGATAATTGGGCCTTCGCCGCCAAAGGCGTGTACATCAAAACCGTGTCCAATTCGCATTATGCCTTCTCCTGATGGGTCGAACGGGTAAGATAAAATTCCGCGAGCTGTAAATCTTCCGGACGCGTCACTTTAATATTATCAGCACGTCCTTCAACAAGCTCAGGGTGGAAACCGCAGTACTCCAGCGCAGAAGCTTCGTCCGTGATGGTCGCACCTTCGTTAAGCGCGCGCGTTAAGCAGTCGTGGAGCAGTTCGCGGGGGAAAAATTGCGGCGTCAGCGCGTGCCAGAGATCGACGCGATCGACGGTGTGGGCGATAGCCCGTTTGCCCGGCTCGGCACGCTTCATGGTGTCGCGCACGGGAGCGGCCAGAATGCCGCCCACTTTGCTGGTTTCGCTCAATGCCAGCAGGCGAGCGAGATCGTCCTGATGCAGGCACGGACGCGCCGCGTCATGCACCAGCACCCACGGCGCGTTACCGGCCGCCTGAATGCCTGCCAGCACGGAATCGGCGCGCTCGGCACCGCCATCGACAACGGTAATCTGTGGATGATTTGCCAGCGGGAGCTGCGCGAAGCGGGCATCGCCGGGGCTGATAGCGATGATCGCTCGCGTCACCCGCGGGTGCGCCAGCAGCGCCGCCACGGCGTGCTCGAGGATCGTTTTATCGCCAATAGAGAGGTATTGCTTGGGACATTCTGTCTGCATGCGCCGGCCAAAACCTGCGGCCGGCACCACGGCGCATACGTCCGAAAAAGTTACTGCCATGTCGTAATCCTGGGCCTGATTATCGATTGTTTTGTGCTGAGCCCTGATTGCGTTTAGACGCATCCGGAACCAGACGATAAAAGGTTTCGCCCGGCTTAGTCATACTGAGTTCATTGCGTGCGCGTTCCTCAATCGCCTCTTGCCCGCCATTGAGGTCATCAATTTCAGCGAAGAGTTGATCGTTTCGCGCCTTAAGTTTGGCGTTTGTTGCCTGCTGAGCTGCGACGTCATCGCTCACCCGGCTATAGTCGTGCAGTCCGTTCTTACCGAACCACAGCGAATATTGCAGCCAGATTAGCAAAGCCAGCAACAGCAGCGTTAGTTTACCCATCCTGCCCCCTGAAAAACGGCATCATCATCCCAAGACTTCCCCAGAGCACTACGCCGGGGTAACAGAGATGCCGCAACATCGCGGGCAAATGTACCACATTTTTTCCGCAGAATCGTCCTGCTCAATATCGTTACACAGTTGGTTACGGTTTGAATTATGGCTGAAGTTAGCCCATGAGCCACAAAAATAACAGACCAAACATCAGCACCACCGTCACAATCGTGACCACGGTACTGTACAGGAGCTTGCCGTTGAGCAGCGAGTGAAGCGCAATGCCGACGACAACCGCCACGGGCATCAGCGCCAGAAAGAAAGGCCAGGTGTAGAGAAAGAAGAACAGCGTGTTGCCGCCGTAGATAAGAAACGGGATACCCAGCGCCAGCAACCATGAGACGAAGCCAATGATGGCCCCAGGAAATGACCAGGTCGTTTCGTCGTCGGTCGCAAGCGGCTCCGACCCGGTGGTGGTGATGTAATGTTCACTGTTGCGCATAGCTAGTCCTGTGACCGTGACTCATCGTTCGGGAAGACAGCTCCCGAACGATACCGTCTCAGGATCTGATAATATCGTCCCGTCTGAGCAGGTCTAATAATTGGCTTACTAAATTTGTTACCAATTGTTGACCCTCCAGGTGAATTTCTGGCGATTCAGGCGCTTCGTAGACCGCGTCAATGCCGGTGAAGTTGCGCAGTTCTCCGGCACGCGCTTTTTTGTACAGCCCTTTCGGGTCGCGCGCTTCGCAAACCTCCAGCGGCGTATCCACAAACACTTCGATAAAGCGATCCTGACCGACCCGTTCGCGCACCATCTGGCGCTCGGCGCGGTGTGGAGAGATAAATGCGGTCAGCACCACCAGCCCGGCGTCGGCCATCAGGCTGGCGACCTCCCCGACCCGACGGATGTTCTCTTTGCGGTCGTCGTCGCTGAACCCTAAATCGCTGCACAGGCCATGGCGCACGTTGTCGCCATCCAGCAGGTACGTGCTTACGCCCTGCTGATGCAATGCCTCTTCCAGCGCGCCCGCCACCGTCGATTTACCCGAGCCGGACAGCCCGGTAAACCACAGCACAACTCCACGGTGACCGTGGAGCTGTTCGCGCTGGGCGACGGTGACCGGATGAGGATGCCAGACGACGTTCTCATCATGGGCAGCCATTACTTGCCTCCCAGCAGATCGCGCGCGCCCCAGTGCGGGAAGTGCTTACGCACCAGCGCGTTCAGCTCCAGCTCAAAGGCGCTGAATTCTGAAGCTGCGGACGCCTGTTCGTTTGGCTCACGGACCATCCCCGCGCCGACGGTGACGTTCGTCAGGCGGTCAATAAAGATAAGCCCGCCCGTCACCGGATTTTGCTGATACGGATCCAGCACCAGCGGTTCGTCAAAGGTCAGATCGACCAGACCAATACCGTTCAGCGGCAGCTCGGTGACCTCGCGCTGGGTCAGGTTGTTGATGTCCACCTGGAACTGAATACCGTCCACGCGGGCGCGGGTCTTCTTGCCGGCGATTTTGATGTCGTAGCTCTGGCCCGGCGTCAGCGGTTGCTCCGCCATCCACACCACATCCACGGAAGCCCCCTGCACGGCGGCCAGCGTTTCCCGGGCATCCACCAGAAGATCGCCCCGGCTGATATCAATCTCGTCTTTCAGCACCAGCGTAACCGCTTCACCGGCGCCTGCGTCCTGCAGGTCACCGTCGAAGGTGACGATGCGTGCGATGGTCGATTCCACGCCGGATGGCAGCACCTTGACGCGCTGACCGACCTTTACGGCGCCTGACGCAAGGGTGCCGGAGAAACCGCGGAAATCGAGGTTAGGACGGTTCACGTATTGCACCGGGAAGCGCATCGGCTGAGTGTCGACCACGCGCTGAATTTCAACCGTCTCCAGCACCTCCAGCAGCGTCGGGCCGCTGTACCACGGCATGTTCGCGCTCTGGGAGGCAACGTTATCCCCTTCCAGCGCCGAGAGCGGCACAAAGCGGATATCCAGGTTGCCCGGCAGCTGTTCGGCAAAGGTCAGGTAGCTCTGGCGGATCTCCTCGAACTTCTCTTCGCTGAAGTTCACCAGATCCATCTTGTTGACCGCCACCACCAGGTGTTTGATCCCCAGCAGCGTGGAGATAAAGCTGTGGCGACGGGTCTGATCCAGCACGCCTTTACGGGCGTCGATCAGCAGGATCGCCAGGTCACAGGTCGACGCGCCGGTCGCCATATTGCGGGTGTACTGTTCGTGCCCCGGGGTGTCGGCAATAATAAATTTGCGCTTCTCGGTAGAGAAATAGCGGTAGGCCACATCGATGGTGATGCCCTGCTCGCGCTCCGCCTGCAGGCCGTCAACCAGCAGCGCCAGATCCAGCTTTTCGCCCTGGGTACCGTGACGCTTACTGTCGTTATGCAGGGAGGAGAGCTGATCTTCATAAATCTGGCGCGTATCGTGCAGCAGGCGGCCAATCAGGGTACTTTTCCCGTCATCCACGCTGCCGCAGGTCAGAAAACGCAGCAGGCTTTTGTGTTGTTGCGCATGCAGATACGCTTCCACGCCGCCTTCGTTGGCAATTTGTTGAGCAATAGTGGTATTCATGGCGGCTCCTTAGAAATAACCCTGACGTTTCTTCAGCTCCATGGAGCCTGCCTGGTCGCGGTCAATCACGCGCCCCTGTCGCTCGCTGGTGGTCGACACCAGCATCTCTTCGATGATCTCCGGCAGCGTCTGGGCGTTGGATTCCACCGCGCCGGTCAGCGGCCAGCAGCCGAGGGTGCGGAAACGCACCATCTGTTTTTTGATCACTTCACCCGGCTGCAGGTCGATGCGATCGTCGTCGATCATCATCAGCATGCCGTCACGCTCCAGCACCGGGCGCTCGGCGGCCAGGTACAGCGGAACGATCTCGATGTTTTCCAGATAGATGTACTGCCAGATATCCAGCTCGGTCCAGTTGGAGAGCGGGAAGACGCGGATGCTTTCGCCCTTGTTAATCTGGCCGTTGTAGTTGTGCCACAGCTCCGGACGCTGGTTTTTGGGGTCCCAGCGGTGGAAGCGATCGCGGAAGGAGTAGATACGCTCTTTGGCGCGGGATTTCTCTTCGTCACGGCGCGCGCCGCCGAAGGCCGCATCAAAACCGTATTTATTCAGCGCCTGCTTCAGCCCTTCGGTCTTCATGATATCGGTGTGTTTGGCGCTGCCGTGCACGAACGGGTTAATGCCCATCGCCACCCCTTCCGGGTTTTTATGCACCAGCAGCTCGCAGCCGTAGGCTTTCGCGGTACGGTCGCGGAATTCGTACATCTCGCGGAATTTCCAGCCGGTGTCCACGTGCAGCAGCGGGAACGGCAGCGTGCCCGGATAAAACGCTTTACGCGCCAGATGCAGCATGACGCTGGAATCTTTACCGATGGAGTACATCATCACCGGGTTAGAAAACTCGGCGGCCACTTCGCGGATAATATGGATACTTTCCGCTTCGAGCTGCCGCAGGTGTGTAAGACGTTTTTGGTCCATAACCGTTCCTTAAGCCAAATTTACAACAGAAGAACCAAAGCCTTCTGTATCGGTTGTGTGCTGAAACCAGGCGAGCGTGCTGTGCAGCTGCACCACTTCCCCCACCACGATCAGGGCAGGCATCGGGGCATCTTTCGCCAGGGTTGCAAGGTCTTGAAGTGTGCCGACAGCAACATGCTGATCGACGCGCGTGCCGCGAGAAATGACGGCGACGGGGGTCGTCGCCTCGCGACCGTGCTGAATAAGCTGTTCGCTGATGTCCGCCGCCTTCATCGTGCCCATGTATATCGCCAGCGTCTGGCGGCTCTGGGCGAGATGCGACCAGTCGAACGGCGTGCTGTCCGCCTTGTAGTGGCCGGTCACAAAGGTGACGCTCTGGGCGTAATCGCGGTGGGTCAACGGGATACCGGCGTAGGCCGTTACCGCAGAAGCCGCCGTGATGCCGGGCACCACCTGGAACGGAACGCCCGCTTCGGATGCCGCCTGCAGCTCTTCGCCGCCGCGACCGAAAATGAACGGATCGCCCCCCTTCAGGCGCACTACGGTTTTGCCCGCTTTCGCGGCGTCAATTAGCATCTGGTTGGTGTCGTGCTGCGGCACCGAGTGTTCGCCCGCCCGTTTGCCGACGCAGATTTGCTCCGCGTCGCGACGGATCAGCTCGCGCACGCCGTCGGTGACCAGGTGGTCGTAGAACACCACGTCCGCATCCTGCAGCACCTGCAGGCCGCGCAGCGTCAGGAGCCCGGCATCGCCCGGCCCCGCGCCCACCAGAATGATCTCCCCGCCCGTACTGCCGGGGTTATCCAGTTCGTCCTCGAGGATTTTCTGCGCCGCTGTCTCATTACCGGCATGCATCAGGCTGGCAAAGCGGCCGCGAAACACGCGTTCCCAGAAGCGACGGCGTTCCGTCACGCTGGTCAGGCGGGTTTTCAAATGGTTGCGCCAGTAGCTGGCTTTCTCCGCCATGCGCCCGAGGCTGGTCGGCAGCAGCGCTTCGATTTTTTCCCGCAGCACGCGCGCCAGCACCGGTGCGGTACCGCCGGAGGAGATCGCCACCAGCAGCGGCGAGCGGTCAACGATCGACGGGAAAATAAACGAGCATAAAGGCTGGTCGTCCACCACGTTCACCAGGCGGTAACGGGCCTGAGCGGCGTCGGAGATACGCTGGTTCAGTTCACGATCTTCGGTCGCCGCAATTACCAGCACGACGCTGTCGATTTGTGACTCGTCGAAATCCGCCTCTTCAACGACTTTCACCTGGGCCCCTGCGCGCTGCAGAAACGCGATTTTGCGATCGGCGATTTCACCCGTGCCAACCACCAGCACCGGTTTCTCTTTAATCGCAGCAAATAAGGGCAGATAGTCCACAGGCAACAACTCACTAACAACGAGGAATAGAGGGACTATAGGGGGCGGCTTAGACCGAATGAAATTACGAATTGGAATGAGTAGTTACTCAATGGAATAACGCTGTGAAAAAGCTAATACCAAAAAGTGCTTAACGCGCGAAATTTCGGGCATTTAAGAACGATTCAAATTGTGTATGGACGATCACAGTTTCATACTAGGCGGGTTATTATTTTGCTCTGTTTTTAAGGACTCACTATGTTTTCCGCAACGCGCCACCGTATTGCTGCCCTGGCGCTCGGCGTTTGCTTTATTCTTCCTGCCCAGGCAAAAAACCAACCTTATGGTGAAATCGCCACTATGCAGGCGCGGCATATTGCCACCGTTTTCCCTGGCCGCATGACCGGATCGCCTGCGGAAATGCTCTCCGCGGACTATCTTCGCCAGCAGTTTGCCGACATGGGTTATCAGAGCGATATCCGGTCATTTCACAGCCGCTACGTCTATACCTCACGCAATAAAACGAAAAACTGGCATAACGTGACCGGCAGTACGGTGATTGCGGCCCACGAAGGCAGCGCAAAAGAGCAAATTATCATTATGGCGCACCTTGATACCTACGCCCCGATGAGTGACGCCGATACGGATAACAATCTTGGCGGGCTGACGCTGCAGGGCATGGACGACAATGCCGCAGGCCTCGGCGTGATGCTTGAACTGGCCGAGCGGATGAAAGATATTCCCACCCAATATGGCATTCGTTTTGTTGCCACCAGCGGTGAGGAAGAGGGCAAACTCGGCGCTGAGAATCTCCTTAAGCGTATGAGCGCTGAGGAGAAGAAAAATACGCTGCTGGTGATCAACCTCGACAACCTGATCGTCGGCGACAAGCTCTATTTCAACAGCGGGCAGAGTACGCCGGGTACCGTGCGGAAACTGACGCGCGACCGGGCGCTGGCGATAGCCCGCAGCCATGGGGTTTATGCCACCAGCAACCCCGGCGGTAACCCGGATTATCCGCGAGGCACAGGCTGCTGCAACGACGGGGAAGTGTTCGATAAGGCGGGCATTCCGGTGCTGTACGTGGAAGCGACGAACTGGGCGCTGGGCAAAAAAGATGGCTACCAGCAGCGGGCTAAATCGAAGGCCTTCCCGGACGGGACGAGCTGGCACAACGTGATGCTGGACAATCAGCAGCACATCGATCGCGCGCTGCCGCAGCGGATTGAGCACCGCAGTCGTGATGTGGTGAAGGTGATGCTGCCGCTGGTGAAGGAGCTGGCGAAAGCGGGGAAAGCCTGAGGCCGTTAAGCCCGGTGGCGGCTACGCCTTACCGGGCCTACATATGGAACGAGCCTTAGTAGGCCCGGTAAGCGCAGCGCCACCGGGCAAAAAGGTTATCACCCTTCGTGCAACCCGCACTCGCGCTTCAGCCCGAAGAATCGCGTCTCTTCTTCCGCCATGCCCGGTTCCCACTTACGCGTGGTGTGGGTATCGCCCACCGACAGATAGCCCTGGTCCCACAGCGGATGGTATTTCAGCCCGTGCTTTTGCAGGTACTGGTACACCGTCCGGTTATCCCAGTCGATAATCGGCAGCACTTTAAAGACCCCGCGCTGCACCGCCAGCACCGGTAAGGTTGCCCGGCTGCCGGACTGCTCACGGCGCAGGCCCGCGAACCACGTCTGGGCATTAAGCTCTTTCAGCGCCCGGTTCATCGGCTCGACCTTGTTGATCTCATTGTATTTCTCAATGCCCTCAACGCCCTGCTCCCACAGCTTGCCGTAGCGCGCCTCCTGCCAGGCCGCGCTTTCCGTCGCGCGGTAGACCTTGAGGTTCAGCCTGAGCTTGTCCGTCAGCTCGTCAATAAACTGATAGGTTTCCGGGAACAGGTAGCCGGTATCGGTGAGGATCACCGGAATGTCCGGACGGATCTGATTCACCAGATGCAAACTGACCGCCGCCTGAATACCAAAGCTTGACGAGAGCACATAGTCTCCCGGCAGGTTTTCCAGCGCCCACGCCACGCGCCCTTCAGCGTCCAGCTTTTCAAGGTGGGCATTGGTTTCTGCCAGCGCCAGAATGCGTTCGACTTTTGGCAGGTCATTAAGGGCGTTTAGATCGAGTACGGACATAATTACCTCTCGTGTTTACTCCCAGAAATCCCTGGCGGGATCGAGCACCGGGCGAATGATGCCCGCACGCACCGTAAAGTCGCCGAAGCCTTCACCCGCTTCGCGCTCTTTCGCCCAGCGCCCGACAAGCTCGTCGATGGAATCAAGAATTTCCGGCTCGGTGATGTTCTCGCGGAACATACGCGGAATGCGCGTGCCGATACGGTTACCGCCCAGGTGCAGGTTGTAGCGCCCCGGCGCTTTCCCCACCAGCCCCAGTTCGGCCAGCATCGCGCGACCGCAACCGTTCGGGCAGCCCGTCACGCGCATAACAATATGCTCGTCCGGAATGCCGTGTTTTTCCAGAATCGCTTCTACCTTGTCAGTGAATGACGGCAGGAAACGTTCCGCTTCGGCCATCGCCAGCGGGCAGGTCGGGAACGACACGCAGGCCATTGAGTTTTCACGCTGCGGCTTCACCGCATCCATCAACCCATGTTCGCGCGCCAGCTTCTCGATCTTCGCCTTCTGGCTTTCCGGCACGCCGGCAATGATCAGGTTCTGGTTAGCGGTGATGCGGAACTCGCCCTTATGGATCTTCGCAATTTCCAGCAGACCGGTTTTCAGCGGACGCCCCGGATAATCCAGAATACGGCCGTTTTCGATAAACAGCGTCAGGTGCCATTTATTGTCGATACCCTTCACCCAGCCAATGCGATCGCCGCGACCGGTGAATTCGTAAGGGCGGATCGGCTCAAACTTGATGCCCGCGCGACGCTCCACTTCCGCTTTGAACGTCTCGACGCCCACGCGCTCCAGGGTGTATTTGGTTTTCGCGTTTTTACGGTCGGTACGGTTGCCCCAGTCGCGCTGGGTCGTCACCACCGCTTCCGCCACGGCCAGCGTATGCTCCAGCGGCAGGAAGCCGAACTCGCTGGCGGTACGGGCGTAGGTTTTCTTGTTACCGTGTTCGATGGACAGGCCGCCGCCCACCAGCAGGTTAAAGCCGACCAGCTTGCCGTTTTCGGCAATCGCCACGAAGTTCATGTCGTTGGCGTGCAGGTCGATATCGTTCTGCGGCGGGATCACCACCGTGGTTTTAAACTTACGCGGCAGGTAGGTCTGGCCAAGGATCGGCTCTTCGTCGGTGGTGGCGACTTTTTCCTGATCGAGCCAGATCTCTGCATAGGCGCGCGTGCGCGGCAGCAGGTGCTCGGAGATCTTCTTCGCCCACTCGTACGCTTCGGCATGCAGCTCGGACTCATACGGGTTCGAGGTGCAGAGCACGTTACGGTTCATGTCGTTGGCGGTCGCCAGCGCGTCCAGCCCAACGGAGTGCAGCATCTGGTGCACCGGCTTGACGTTCTTCTTCAGAATGCCGTGGAACTGGAAGGTCTGACGGTTAGTCAGACGGATGCTGCCGTAGATCGTGTTTTCACCGGCAAACTTGTCGATCGCCTGCCACTGTTTGGTGGTAATCACCCCACCCGGCAGACGGCAGCGCAGCAGCATCGCGTGACGCGGCTCCAGCTTCTGCTCTGCACGCTCGGCGCGGATGTCGCGGTCGTCCTGCTGGTACATGCCGTGGAAACGGATCAGCAGGAAGTTGTCGCCTTTGAAACCGCCGGTGAGACCGTCATTCAGATCTTCAGCAATGGTGCCACGCAGATAGTTGCTTTCCAGCTTCATGCGCTCGGCGTCTGTCAGTTTACCTTCGACCACCAGTGGCCCTGGATGTTTTTCGCTCATTAGTAGACATCTCGCTGATAACGGCGCTCAACGCGCAGCTCACTTAAAAATTCATCCGCCGCTTCGGCATCCATACCGCCGAATTCGGCAATCACTTCCAGCAAAGTCTGCTCAACGTCTTTCGCCATGCGATTGGCGTCGCCGCAGACATAAATGTGGGCACCGTCATTGATCCAGCGCCACAGCTCTGCGCCCTGTTCGCGCAGTTTGTCTTGTACGTATACTTTTTCTTTCTGGTCGCGGGACCAGGCCAGATCGATGCGGGTCAGTACGCCTTCTTTCACATAGCGCTGCCACTCCACCTGGTAGAGGAAATCTTCCGTAAAGTGCGGGTTGCCGAAGAACAGCCAGTTTTTACCCGGTGCGCCATCCGCCGCACGCTGCTGCATGAAGGCGCGGAACGGCGCAATGCCGGTGCCCGGGCCAATCATAATGACCGGCGTTTCCGGGTTTGCCGGCAGGCGGAAGTTATCGTTGTGCTCGATAAAGACGCGCACTTCGCCCTCTTCTTCCACGCGGTCAGCCAGGAAGCCCGATGCTCCACCCGTGCGGGCGCGGCCTTCGATGTCGTAGCGCACCACGCCGACGGTAATATGCACTTCACTCTCCACTTCAGCCTGGGAAGAGGCAATGGAGTACAGGCGTGGTGTCAGCGGACGCAGCAGGCCGATCAGCGCATCGGCATCCAGCTGAGCCGGAGAGAAGCGCACCATATCGACAATCGGCGTCGTCGCGGCGTAATGCTGCAGCTTCGCCTTGTCGCCCACCAGCGGCAGCAGGGATTCGCTGCGCGTTAAGGTGGCATAATTTTCGACGATATTCGGGGTATTCACCGTCAGCTCAAAATGCCACTGCAACGCTTCAGAAAGCGGCTGCGTTTTGCCGTCAACGGTGACGGGCTCGTCGCCTTTCAGCCACAGCAGCTCAACCAGCTCTTTCACCAGCGCCGGATCGTTCTGATACCAGACGCCCAACGCATCGCCAGGCTGATAGCGCAGGCCCGAGTCGCCGAGATCGATTTCGATATGGCGAACGTCTTTTTCGGAATCGCGGCCGGTAATTTTCTGGTTCACCGACAGGCTCGCCGCCAGCGGCGCCTCTTTGGTGTACGGGCTGGTGTGGATGTCGTTAACAGCACCCGTCGCGGTGAACGCGGCCTGGGCTGACGTCGCTTTCGGCACGCGCGCTTTTAGCACGTCGACGATGCGGGCACGCCATTCAGCGGCGGCGGTCTGGTATTCGACATCTGCGTCAACGCGGTCCAGCAGGCGCTCTGCGCCCAGCTCCGCCAGCCTGCTGTCGAAGTCTTTGCCGGACTGGCAGAAGAATTCATAGGAGGTATCGCCCAGGCCAAAGACGGCAAACGCCGTGCCATCCAGCTTCGGCGCTTTTTTCGAGAACAGGAACTTATGCAGCGCCACCGCTTCTTCTGCGGGTTCACCTTCACCCTGCGTAGAAGCCACCACCACCAGCAGTTTTTCTGACGCGATTTGCTTAAATTTATAATCCCCGGCGTTGACCAGGTTCACGTTCAGCCTGGCGGCCAGCAGGTCGTCACGCAGCGCTTCGGCCACGCGACGGGCGTTACCCGTCTGCGAGGCGGAAATCAGGGTAATGGACGGAATTTCTACGGCCGTGGCCGGTGCACCCGCCACAGCGCCAGGCTGCTGATTGAGCATTCCCCAGAAATAACCGGAGACCCAGGCAAGCTGAGTGGGAGAAAAATCAGAGGTGGCAGCCTGAAGGCGCGCCAGCTGCTCCGGGTTCAGGGGAAGCAAGTTTGAAGGTGGGGCCTGTGTTGTCATGCGTCGTTATGTTCCAGTAGCCAAGCGGACTTTAAGCGAATAAATCCAAACTGAAGATAAGGTTAACGGCGAGGATAATAACAATTAAAGAAGGGATGGAAATAATAAATAACCAAATGGACTAACCTGTTTTGGTTGTCATGCTTAGCGATAAAACCGATTAAATAATTATTTGAAATATAAGAACAAATAGCGATAAACACCCCGTATACGAGGCGGTTGCCGCTCAGAGCCGTTTTAGTTAATGCTAAAAATTGTGCTTTCCGGTACTATGCGGCGGTTTTTTCCGCATTACTGAGAGCGATCATGTCCACCACACTGTTTAAAGATTTCACCTTCGAAGCCGCCCACCACCTTCCGCATGTCCCTGAAGGGCATAAATGTGGCCGTCTGCACGGGCATTCGTTCATGGTGCGTCTTGAGATCACCGGTGAAGTTGATCCGCATACCGGTTGGATCATGGATTTTGCCGAGCTGAAGGCGGCGTTTAAGCCGACCTACGATCGTCTGGATCACTACTACCTGAATGAGATCCCGGGCCTTGAAAACCCGACCAGCGAGGTGCTGGCAAAATGGATTTGGGATCAGATGAAACCGCGGGTACCGCTGCTGAGCGCGGTGATGATCAAAGAGACCTGTACGGCAGGCTGCATCTATCGCGGCGAGTGATGCTTGCCGGGTGCGGCTTCGCCTTACCCGGCCTACAAAAGCCTCGAAACCCAGGCCCGGTAAGCGCTCGCGCCACCGGGCTTTTTTTCAGGCGATATTCAGATACTTGTGCGTCTGCATCGACAGGCGCCAGTTGCGCGCAATACAGGTTTCAATGCACAGGCGCGTTGCATCGTCTTTCTGGCTGATAGGCTGCAGGGCAATGACCCGCTGCTTTTCGTCCGTCAGCGTGGCCAGCAGTTCATCCAGCGCTTCGATATCACGCACGCGCCCTACCGGGTGCTTAATCTCATCCGCGCGCTCCAGCGCCTGAGACAGCACGTCATACCCGCCGCGCATATTCACTTTTGGCGATACCGTCACCCAGGTGGTGTGCGAGCAGCGCACTTCATGGGTGCCGCTGGTTTCGATCTGGCAGCTGTAGCCGTTCTTTTCGAGCAGCTCGGTCAGCGGCGTCAGATCGTGGATGCAGGGTTCACCGCCGGTGATCACCACGTGACGCGCCGTCCAGCCCTGACGACCAATGATGGCGAGCAGATCTTCGGCACTGCCCGCGCCCCACTTATCGCTCTCTTTGGTTTTCGCCAGAATGCTAAACAGCGACACTTCCCGATCTGCGAGCTTATCCCACGTATGTTTGGTATCACACCAGGCACAGCCAACCGGGCATCCCTGTAAACGAATGAAAATAGCGGGAACGCCGGTAAAGTAACCCTCGCCTTGCAGGGTCTGGAACATCTCGTTAATCGGGTACTGCATAGTCATCTCAGTAAAGGGGATAAACGATAAGTATCGCAGATCCCCGCCGGATGGTCATGCTCCATCGGTGCTTTGCGCGTCAATCGCCGCCATAAACCGTTCGGTAATTTGCTGCGGACGGGTGATCGCGCCGCCGACCACCACCGTATGCGCGCCCAGCGCCAGACACCTGGCCGCACGCTCGGGGGTATCCACGTTGCCTTCGGCAACCACGGGCACCGTCACGGCGGCCAGCACCGCCTTCAGGAAGGCGCAGTCGTTTTCCGGAAGTGAATGGCCCGCCGTTTCCGCCGTGTAGCCGTAAAGCGTGGTGCCGACGCAGTCGAAGCCCAGCGCCTGCGCCGTCACGGCTTCCTCCACGGAGGAGATATCCGCCATCAGCAGCACCGCGGGATAACGTGCGCGGATGCGCGAGACCAGCGTTTCCAGAGATTCTCCGCCGGGACGTGGCCGCGCCGTCGCATCAAGCGCAATGATGTCCGGCGAGACGCTCATGAGCTCATCCACCTCCTTCATTGTCGCGGTGATAAACACCTCGCTTTCGGGATAATCCCGTTTGATGATGCCGATGACCGGCAAAGACACCTGCTGCTTAATGGCCTCAATATCGATCACGCTGTTAGCGCGAATAGCCGCGGCCCCACCCTGTGCCGCCGCCAGCGCCATTCTCGACATAATAAACGGGCTGTGCAGCGGTTCATTTTCCAGCGCCTGACAGGAGACGACCAGTTTTCCCTTCAGGGTATCCAGTACAGTTTTCATTACGATAAGATCTCTTCCACTTCGTTTTTGATAATCGTGACGTGCGGGCCATAAATGACCTGAACGCCGTTGCCGCGCACGATAACGCCGCGCGCCCCGGTGGCTTTCAGTGCCGACTCATTCACTTTGCTGCCGTCTTTAACCGTGACGCGAAGACGCGTGGCGCAGCAGTCCACCTCGTCCAGATTCTCTTTTCCGCCTAATCCGGCGATCACCGCGGCTGCGCGTTCGTTTTGCGGCAGACTGACCTCATCAGCCATCGCCTCCTTTTCCCGACCTGGCGTCGCGAAATCAAAGCGATTAATCAGATAGCGGAAGGTAAAGTAGTAAAGGAAGAACCACGGTACGCCGACCAGCGGAACGAACATCCAGTTGGTTTTGGCTTCTCCCTGCAAAATGCCGAACAGCACAAAGTCGATGAAACCGCCGGAGAAGGTTTGCCCGATGGTGATATGCAGCATGTGCGCGAGCATGAATGCCAGCCCGTCAAACAGCGCATGGATGACGTAGAGCACCGGCGCAATAAACAGGAACGAGAATTCGATAGGCTCGGTAATCCCGGTCAGGAACGAGGTTAACGCCGCAGAAAGCAGCAGCCCGGCAACGCGTTTTTTGTTCTCGGGTTTTGCCGTGTGGTACATCGCCAGGCACGCCCCGAGCAGGCCAAACATCATCGTAATAAAGCGCCCGGACATGAAGCGTGACGTGCCCTCATAGAAATGTTGCGTGTTCGGGTCAGCCAGCTGAGCGAAGAAGATCCGCTGCGTGCCTTCCACGAGGTGTCCGTTGACGATTTCACTCCCGCCAAGCGCGGTGGTCCAGAAAGGCAGATAGAAGATGTGGTGCAGACCGAACGGGCCCAGCATGCGTAAAATGAAGCCGTACAGCAAAGTGCCCAGATAGCCGGTCGCATCCACCAGCCCGCCGAGACCAAAAATCAGCTTCTGGAAATGCGGCCAGACCACGGTCATGAGCGCACCGACCAGTATCGCCGCCAGCGAGCTGATGATAGGAACAAAGCGCGAGCCGCCAAAAAAGCCCAGGAACTGCGGAAGTGCAATCTTGTTAAACCGATGATGGAGCGCGCAGGTTACCAGCCCAATCACCACGCCGCCAAAGACGCCGGTTTCCAGCGTCTGAATACCCAGCGTCATGCCCTGCCCCACCGCGCCCGGGTTCTCATGCGCCAGTTTGCCGGTGAGGATCAGCAGCGCGTTGATGGTGGCATTCATCACCAGAAACGCGAGAAGCGCCGCCAGCCCCGCCGTGCCCTTATCGCTTTTTGCCAGCCCGACGGCCACCCCAACGGCAAACAGCACCGAGAGGTTCGCAAACACGATGGATCCTGCGCTGCTCATGATGGTGAAAATGGCCTGCAGCCAGCTCACGTCTAAAAACGGATAGGCCGCCAGCGTATTGGGATTGGATAGCGCGCCGCCTATCCCCAGCAGCAGACCCGCCGCAGGCAGCACGGCAATCGGCAACATAAAGGATTTGCCAAAGCGCTGCGCTTTTTCAAACCATCCCCCTGAAGAAGCCCCACTGAATATTTGCATCATTTTTTCATCCCCCCATTAATAGATGAAAATTTTTACCATATTAATTTTAAATAGTGAAAATTATCATCAAAAACCAGGACGACGATCATACTTTTTCGAAATGACTGGCATCTTTCCCCCGCTTTCCGCCACACTAGTCGCAGAGAAACGCATTAAGGATCGAGCATGTCAGACCATGAAAACCTGCTGCTGAAGCTACGCCAGGAGGCTTCCGGGTACAGCCCAACACAACAAAAACTCGGTGAGTTTGTTCTCAGCGATCCTGCCCGGGTGCTCTACCTGACGATCACCGAACTGGCGCGCGAGAGCCACACCAGCGAGGCCAGCGTGACGCGTCTTTGCCGCACGCTGGGCTGCAAGGGCTATAACGAATTTAAAATGGCGCTTGCGCTGGATATTCAGCAGGGGCAGCCCGCGCGTCAGGCGGGGGATGAGATTGATAACGTCGTGGATGAGTCGGTGCAGGCTTTGCAGGACACCGCCAGGCTCCTTGACCGCACGCTGCTTGAAAAGGCCGCGCTGGCGCTGCATCAGGCGCAGTCGGTGCAGATTTATGGCGTTGCGGCCAGCGCGATCCTCGGGGAGTATCTGCACTACAAGCTGTTGCGGCTGGGCAAACCCGCACAGCTGTTTAGCGATATGCATCGCGCGGCAATGAATGCGACAACGCTTTCGTCAGAAACCCTGGTGGTGGCTATCTCCAGTTCCGGCTCAACGCGGGATCTACTCCACGTGGTGAAGCTTGCCCGCAAGCGCGGCGTTAAGGTTCTGGCACTCAGCAATACGCCTCGCAGCCCGCTGGCATCGATGAGCGATATGCAGCTGGTGGCCGCCAAGCCAGAGGGGCCGCTTAGCGCGGGCGCGCTCAATGCCAAAGTTGGGGTCATGCTGCTGGTCGAACTGCTGACCACGTCCATGATTGCGCTGGATGGCCGTTACGGCGACGTTAGCCAGCAAACAGCCAGCGCCACGCTTCCCCTTTTGCTCTGAAAATCATTCGCAGGCTAAATAAAATAGCCTGCGCTTAATGCCGCCTGATTTAAGGAAGGTGCGAATAAGTCCGAGATGTGAGATCATCGTGTTGTAACCTGAACCCAGAATGAGTAACCGGATGAGCCAGCA